>JALTEO010000196.1 GCA_027073875.1 Bacteroidales bacterium | reverse complement strand
TATATGAACACAAATTTATCATCATGATGTCAGCTGCGGGGGATTCGTTTGTAAGTGAAGGGGCACCTTCTTTTCCTTGCATTTTTTATCTTCTAAAGATATGTTCTTTTAAAGACAAAAAATAATATGATCAGGAACACTATACTTTGGCTTCACGAAACATGCATCTTTTCCAAAGAAAAGAATAAATGGATGACATATTAAAAAAATACAAAAATTTGTTACTTCAAAAAAGATACAGCGGAATTGATTTTGATACAGAAATGAAACGTATTCAAAAAGATTTTAGAACCCTTTTAGTCGAAGAAAAAGACTCACAGAACCAATTGATTAATGCTTTTAAAACACTTGGATACGAGCTATGAGCAAAAAAAAGCAGAAAATAGAGATAAAAGGTAGCGAAATTACCATTGTTAAATCTGATAATGAAGATTATATATCAATAACAGACATAGCCAAACATAAAAACGCAGAATCTACAGGTTTGGTTATTTCGCATTGGATGAGTACACGATATACAATTGAATTTATGGGTTTATGGGAAAAAATGCACAACCCTGATTTTAATGTTACGGAATTCCGTAACATTAAAAATGAATCCGGCTCTAATGGTTTTATTCTTTCCAGTAAAAATTGGATTAACAAAACCAATGCCATTGGTATAGTGGCAAAAGCCGGAAGATACGGAGGAACCTATGCTCATAAAGATATTGCCTTTGAGTTTGCATCGTGGATTTCTGCTGAATTTAAACTTTTTTTAATAAAAGAGTTTCAACGACTTAAAGAAGAAGAGCAAAAACAGCTTGGCTGGGATATAAGACGAAATCTTACCAAAATCAATTACCGCATACATACCGATGCCATAAAAGAAAATCTCATTCCTAAAAATCTGAATAAAAAGCAGGTAAGTTTTGTTTATGCAAGCGAAGCCGATGTTTTAAATATGGCTCTCTTTGGGAAAACCGCAAAACAATGGCGAGATGAAAACCCCGGTAAAAAAGGTAATATCCGTGATTATGCCAATGTTACCCAACTTGTCTGTTTAGCCAATTTGGAAAACTTGAATGCTGTTTTTATTAACGATGGATTGGCACAAAGTGACCGATTGGTAAAACTTAACCAGATTGCTATCAGCCAAATGAAAATATTGCTTACTGATTCATCAAATAATCTTTTGACTAATCAAAATGATATTGATAAATCACAAACATTGTCCTATTTCATTCAGGACTGTTGATAGTGTGGATTATAAAAAAGCAATGTTACTATTTTACGAACAAAATAATGTTATGATTTTCAAGCAGATTTTTATTGAACAATTTGAATTTGCTGTGAAGACATATTTTTAGAGAAAAATAATAAAAACGAGCTGAAACAATGTATATAAGGCATTGGGCAACAAGTGGTTAAGATGATAATAATTATAAACATAAATAAACGGCATAGTAAATTGAAAGTCAGGTGTTTCAAATCGCCCAACGCCTCATATACCAATTGTTAGCACCTATGTAGGGTAAACAAACAAGTGCGGAGAATAATTACGATAATCTCCTTGTATATACGGAGAATATTTATTACATTTGTCGCATAAATAGGGAAAAATATGGTAAAATATATTTATCAATATGACAATTGGGCTGATTTTAGCTGGGACGAAAAGGAAGTTCAGCTGCTTTTAGGCAGAGTACGCTATTTGCAAGGAAAAATATTTGGACAAATTAATGCATTGGGATTTTCACTAAGAAAAGACACAATGCTCACAACGTTAACACTTGATGTTTTAAAATCATCAGAAATAGAAGGTGAATTACTAAATTATGACCAGGTCCGCTCATCAATTGCAAGAAAATTAGGATTAGATTATGCAGGGATGGTTTATCCAGACAGATATGTTGAAGGAGTTGTAGAAATGATGCTTGATGCAACCCAGAATTATGACAAACCACTTGATGAAGAAAGATTATTTGGTTGGCACGCAGCACTTTTCCCGACAGGCAGAAGCGGAATGTATAAAATTGAAGTTGGTACATATAGAACGGGGGAAATGCAGGTTGTTTCAGGAGCAATGGGCAAAGAGAAGATTCATTATCAAGCACTGCCACCAAAACAGGTTAAATACGAAATGGATAGATTTTTTGAATGGTTAAATAACAACACTAAGATAGATTTAGTCATAAAATCAGCAATTGCTCATTTTTGGCTTATAATCATTCACCCATTTGATGACGGTAATGGACGAATTGCCAGAGCGATTTCAGATTTATTACTTGCACGTTCAGACAATAGTCCTCAAAGATTCTATAGTCTGTCAAATCAGATTTTACAAGAACGAAAAGTCTATTACGAGACATTACAAAAGACACAATACAGAGATGAAAATATAACAGAATGGATTGTCTGGTATCTAAACTGTTTGTACAGGGCAATGGAAAATACAGAAAAAACGATAAAAAAAGTACTCTACAAAGCTGATTTTTGGGACAAGCATAAAGAGACACTATTG
>JALTEO010000195.1 GCA_027073875.1 Bacteroidales bacterium | reverse complement strand
AAAGAAATAAAAAAAGTTTCAGCTTCATGTTGCTAAGTTTTATTTATTGAACAAATATACACCGAAAGAAATCAGGTTTGCAAATTTATTGATTGATTTCTTTCGAGCTCCGACTTTGTCGTGAGTCCTCGTTTATCGGGACATGAATGGTTCTAAACAGCTTTGTTTTTGTAAACCTGTCAAGAACCACTATACTTACTCTTTTTCCTTTTTTGTATCATTTATTGATTTATTAAAATTTTGTATCATTTTGATTGATTTTACCTGCTTGGAAGTAATTAAAACAACCAATGCCACAACGATAAAACTGATTATTTGGAAAATAACAGAATAAAAAATTGAAAGTAATAATGAATTTCCTTTTTGATAAAAATAAACACCGACTCCCACAGCAATAAACAGCCAAAGTACTGAGAAAAAAACAAAAAGCACTCCCATTAATCCCATCATCAAACCATATAGTTTTGCATCCCGCTTAACAGCTGTTATTAACTCGTTTTTTAAATAATTTGCCAGTAATTTAAATGGTAACATCAAAAACTCAGAGAAAAACCGTACAATTAAAAGAATAATTTCTTTCATCGGATTTTTACCTGCAGAGGTTTGTTCCATATCTTTTTCACCTGTTTCAAGGGTAGTTTCCAATTTTTCGAGTAATTCACTTAGTTTCATATTATATTTTTATTTATTCAAAAACTATTAGACCTACATTTATTTTTTCATTTAGTTTTATTTTGTTTGTCACCTTTTCTTTAGTTAAAAGTTTGTAAAGTTAAAAGTTCGTAAAGTAGTGCATCATGCTGAACGGAGTGAAGCATCTCATTGAAACAGCTTGTTATTATACTTATTTCTTGTTTGTCAAAATGTTTCATTTTTGTACCGCTCCTACGGAGCTGTTTTCCATATTTGTTTTTCCTGCAAACATATCGCACCTACGGAGCTTGAAAGTTTTTAGTTCATATTTACCTGTTTATTTTTAGTTTGTAAAGTTAAAAATTTTTGTTATCCCGTTTCCCCATTATCGCATTAGCACATTATCCATTCGTAATTCCTAATTTGTCATTTGTAATTATATCCCCATTCTTCTAAAAAACCCTTGATTTTTTGACGCATATCGCCCTGAATAATGATGACTCCATCTTTAGAACTTCCACCAACACCACAGGCAGTTTTCAATCTTTTTTCCAACTGTTTTAATGCTTCGTTAGTACCGATAAATCCCTCAATGAGTGTTACTGTTTTCCCTTTTCGCTGTTTGCGGTCTAATACAATTCGCAACTGTTGATTTTCAGGACTACGAGTTTCTTCTTCTTCGAATTCCGAAGCATATTCGAATTCCGGATTTGTAGAATAAACAACACCATCGCTATCATCAAACTTTATTTTTTTCTTCTTTTTGCTCATAAAAAATCTTTTAGTTTTGCTGAAAATAGTATTTTCGGAAAAAATTTTGTGTGGCTTTCATCATTCTATTTTCTACTTTTATCTTGCTGTATTCGGTATTGATTATTTTAATCATCATTGGACTTACAAAGTTAAAAATAAAATCCGAATCACCACTATCGGAATTACCATTCTTTAGTGTCGTAGTTGCCTGCCGTAACGAATCAGAGAACTTACCCCGTTTAGCGGAAAGCATTAAAAATCAAAACTATCCGCCTGAGAAAGTTGAAATTATTTTGGTAAATGACCATTCTACGGATGACACAATTACTGTTTTGAAAAAAATAAATATTTCCGATAACCGTTTCCGCCCACTGCATCTTGTGAATAACGAATCGGGAAAAAAAGCGGCTATCCGTATGGGTGTGGAACATGCTTTGGGAGAATTGATTGTTACTACGGATGCCGATTGTTTTGTTCCCAAGAATTGGTTATCCGGCATTGCACGGCAATTTGGCGACAATTCATTCAATTTATTAATTGGCGGCGTTAAGATAAAGGGTATCAATTTTTTCGAAAAACTGCAAGCACTTGAGTTTAGCAGTTTGATTGGCAGTGGTGCCGGAGCGGCAATGATGGGTTTTCCTTTTTTGGCAAATGGTGCCAATTTGGCTTTTCGGAAAAAAGTCTTTCAGGAAATGGATTTGAAACCCGCTTATGCTTCGGGCGATGATATTTTTCTGCTTCAACAGATAAAAGCAAAATACAGT
Source organism: Bacteroidales bacterium (assembly GCA_027073875.1). Lineage (GTDB taxonomy): Bacteria > Bacteroidota > Bacteroidia > Bacteroidales > JALTDM01 > JALTEO01. The sequence continues at coordinate 6,217 of JALTEO010000195.1, read as the reverse complement.
GCAAAAAGTATCGGTTTTTTGACAGATGAAAATACCGTTGTTACAACCACACCGCAAAAAACTTTCGGCACATTTTTTAATCAACGAATCCGGTGGCTGTCTAAAAGCTCCGGCTATTCCGATTGGCAAACTATTGTCGTGGGACTACTCGTTTTTTTTGCTAACATTTTAATCCTTGCCGGTAGTTTCTTCGTGTTTTTTTATCACTCGTTTTGGCTTTGGTTTTTAGCAGGTTTCGGATTAAAATTTTTAGTTGATTTTACGATATTATTTTTTACAACCCGTTTTACAAATCAAAAAAAACTGTTGGTTTATTCATTTCCTCTGTCTATTTTCTATCCTGTTTATTTATTTTTGGTTTCTTTGTGGACGCTTTTTAAAACTCCGGAATGGAAGGGCAGAAAACTTTAAAAAACAGTAATATTCCCATAATCAATGTTGCAGAATTCGATTATGATTTGCCACATAATAGAATTCCACAATACCCTCTAAAAGAGCGGGATAAATCCAAATTATTACTTTATAAAAACGGAAATATTTCGGAAGCGTCTGTTAGTCGCATTGCTGAACTTTTACCCAAAAACAGTTTTTTGGTTTTTAACGACAGCAAAGTTATCCATGCACGGTTACCATTTCGAAAATCCACAGGTGCAAATATTGAAATCTTTTGTCTGGAACCGGTTTTACCACGGGAATTTGCTCAAAACTTTTCGGCAACCCGCACAGTTACTTGGAAATGCTTGGTCGGCAATGCCAAAAAGTGGAAATCGGGTGTTTTACAAAAAGAAATCGTTGTCAATAATCAACCGGTGAATCTCATTGCCGAAAAAACGGAAAAACAAGAAAACCATTTTTTGATTCGCTTCTCTTGGGATATTGATATTTCCTTTGGTGAATTGATTAACGAAGCGGGAAAAATTCCTATTCCGCCCTACCTGAACCGCGATAGCGAAACCATTGACAACACTAGATACCAAACGATTTATGCCCATACTGCCGGTTCTGTAGCTGCTCCTACTGCCGGACTTCATTTTACGGAAAAAATATTTGCCGGCTTGGCTAAAAAAAATATTAAGACAGGATTTGTAACTCTTCATGTGAGTGCCGGAACTTTTAAGCCCGTAAAATCCAAACAAATAGCAGGACACCAAATGCACCGCGAGTGGGTAATTGTTTCCGGAAAAATGCTTGAAAGTTTGAAACAATCAAAAACAATTATTGCTGTGGGGACAACTTCGCTGCGAACACTCGAAAGCATTTATTGGTTTGGCGAAGAATGGATGCGAACAGGTGAAAAACCGGCATTTGTCTATCAGTGGGCACCATATCAGGATGAAACATTACCAAGTCTGTTGCAGGTCTTAGATTTTTTGACTGAAAAACTTAATGAAGAGAACAGCAAAGATCTTTTATTTTCTACAGAATTAATTATTGTTCCCGGATACCATTTCCGTATCATCAATGGATTAATTACCAATTTCCATCAGCCGCGAAGCACATTGTTAATGTTAGTTGCCGCATTGGTTGGTACCGAACAATGGCAAAAAATTTACCGGTTTGCACTGGATAACGATTTTCGTTTCCTTAGTTATGGCGATAGTTCATTGCTTTTGCCTTAGAGAGTTTGTAAAGTTAAACAGTTATAGTCATAGTGTAGGATATGTAGCTTATTGCAATGGTGTAGCTTGTAGAAATCTACCTAAAAAAGAGTGTCATTGCGAACGAAATGCAAAAAATTGTTTCGTTGTGACTCTTCGTAATGACGGATTAATTGAGAAAATTGCCACATAAAAGTTTGTGTTCTAAAAAGACCGGTTAGAAAGTAGAATTAATAGCCACTACGGGATTTAATCGGGCAGCACTACGGGCAGGAGCATAGCCCGAAATAATACCAATGACAATAGAGATAATCAGTCCTAAAGAAATATTATTCCAGCTAAGATAAAATGTCATATTAATGAAATTGTTGGCAATAAGAAATCCCGTAAATACAAGCAATAGCCCAATAATTCCACCAAGTAACGAGAGCAAAACAGATTCAAACAAAAACTGTAAGAGGATAAATGTATTTTTAGCACCTATTGCTTTCTGAATTCCAATTAATTTTGTGCGTTCCTTAACAGACACAAACATAATGTTGGCAATACCGAAACCGCCCACTAAAATAGAAAATCCACCAATGAATAATCCCGCAAGATTAATCATTGAAAAAATCTGTTCTACACCTTGGCTCAGCATACTTGCCTGATTTAAGGCAAAGTCGTCTTCGGCAGTAGGTTTTAACTTCCGTAACGACCGCATAATCATCCTGAGTTCTTCTTTTAAAGCATCAACCTCAATGCCATCTTTAGGTTTGACAATAATTTGCGGATTATACGACTCATCATTAACATTCATAAATTTCTTGGCAGAATTAATTGAAATAAGTGTCGTATTATCTAAACTATTGTTCATAAGACTGGCTCCTTCTTTTTTGAAAACACCTATGACGGAAAATTTGCGGTTTCCCAGCTTAATTTTCTTACCTATGGGATTATCATTTTCAAAAAGATTTTTGGCTAAATCATACCCGATGATTACCAGATTTTTTCCCGAACTAAACTCAAAAGGAGAAAAATATCTTCCTGTTTTCAATTCAAATTTGCGTGTCTTGTCAAATTCGTAACTGCCGGCAATAACAGCAATATTATCAATTGAGTTATTTTGATATTCAATCGTTTTTGAAGTGCTGGCAATAAACGAAATTAATGATGCTTTGTGACTCCGTTTTTTTAGTGCTTCATATTCCTTAACCGATGGCACAGGGCGATTCAGATATTTCCACCACGGATAATCTCTACCCATTGTCCACGGCCATTTTTGGATATAAACCATATCATTACCAATGGAGCTGATGGTGTCTTTAATATTATTTTCTAATGAATCTAAAACAGAAAATACGGTGATAATGGCAAAAATTCCGATAGTAATTCCCAAAAGCGACAAGACGGTTCGCAGCTTGTTGACAATAAGCGAGCTTAATGCAAATTTGAAACTTTCTAAAAAGAGACGCAGGAAACTCATCAGAAAAATTTTCAGTAAAGATACAAAGATTTTTCAAATTGTGCACCAATTATCAAAATGAAATGTTGTGATAACGGTTTTGTATCACTTTGTCTGTAAATAATAACAGCACCGTAAACAAAAAATTTATCAGATGTTGTGTTAAAATTATCTCATCGTTCACATTCGATTAAATTTTGTAATTTTGACCATATTTTTACGAATGGCAAATTATTCCTCCAAAGTTTTTGAGACGGCTGTTAACGAGCTGGCAAAACTGCCCGGTATAGGTGAAAAAACCGCTATGCGGCTGGCATTACATTTGATGCGGAAAGATCCCCTGCAAGCCAACGCTCTTGGCAATAGTATTATTACAATGCGAAATGAAATAAAATTCTGCAAGATTTGTTATAATATATCGGATTCGGACACTTGCAGTATTTGTAACAACCCCAAACGCGACCACCAAACCATTTGTGTAGTCGAAGATGTGCAAGACATTATGGCTATCGAAAAAACAAATAAATACTACGGCGTATATCATGTTTTAGGTGGTAAAATCTCTCCTATTGACGGTATTGGTCCTGAATCACTTACTATTAATTCATTGATTGAAAGGATAAACAGAGAGAACCCTGAGGAAATTATTTTTGCATTGAGTCCTACCTTGGAAGGCGACACAACAAGTATGTATCTTTTTCGTTTGTTAGGGGAAATAAATGTCCGGTTTTCGACGATAGCCCGCGGTATTGCTTTTGGTGACGAATTAGAATATACTGATGATGTAACACTCGGGAAATCCATTGAAAATCGTGTGGAATTTAGTCCTGAAACGGCAAAATAAACTTACGAATGAAACTTTCGGTCATCATCGTTAATTACAATGTTAAACACTTTTTGGAGCAGTGTCTTTTTTCCGTATTGAAAGCTGCTGAAAAAACAGAGACCGAAATTATTGTAGTTGACAATCATTCTGCCGATGGATCTGTTCAAATGGTTGCCGAAAAATTTCCCCAAGTTCAACTAATTGCCAACGAAAAAAATCTTGGATTCTCGGCGGCAAATAATATTGGTATCCGGCAATCGAAAGGCGAATATGTTTTATTGCTCAATCCCGATACTGTAGTTGAAGAAGACAGTTTCAGCAAAATTACGGCGTATATGGATTCCCATCCCGAAGCCGGTGGATTGGGTGTGAAAATGATTGATGGCAAAGGGCGGTTTCTGCCGGAATCAAAACGCGGATTACCTACACCTGCCGTAGCATTTTACAAAATCTTCGGATTATCACGACTGTTCCCGAAATCTAAAAAATTTAACCGCTATCATTTGGGCTATCTGAGTCCTGACAAAACCCACGAGGTAGAAGTTCTTTCGGGTGCTTTTATGCTGTTACGGAAATCAGTATTAGATAAAATAGGTCTATTAGACGACTCGTTTTTCATGTATGGGGAAGATATTGATATGTCGTACCGTATCACACAAGCCGGCTTTAAGAATATTTATTTTTCCGGAACCACGATTATCCATTACAAAGGCGAAAGCACAAAAAAAGGTAGTCTGAATTATGTTATGATTTTTTACCGGGCAATGCAGATATTTGCTCGAAAACATTTTTCCAAGAAGCGAGCATCAATGTTCTCATTGCTTATCAATTTGGCAATTTATTTCAGGGCATCAATGTCTTTGATCTATCGTGTAGTTAAAGTTAGTTTTTTCCCATTGATGGATGCCGTTGCCATTTACGGTGGTTTTCTGTTGTTAGCTCCACGGTGGGGTAATCTCCACGGTTCACATTATCCCAAAGAATTATTTTATTATCTTGTGCCCATTTATGTTGTAATATGGTTGATTACAAGCTTTTTTTCAGGCAGTTACGATAAGCCCGTAAAACTGTTGGACACCGTAAAAGGAATTTTATCAGGAACAGTATTAATTTTAATTTTATATTCATTACTCAATGAAGATTTTCGCTTTTCGCGGATGTTAATCTTTTTGGGAATGATATGGTCGTTAGCAACGCTAATTCTTTTACGGCTGATATATCACGGGCTCCATCTCTTCGGGTTCCGCCTTTACTTCAAACGACAGAAAAGAATGGCTATCGTTGGCGAATACGAACAAGCAGAAAGAATAGAAGATTTTATCCGTAAAATAGACAAAGAAACAGAGATTGTTGGATATATTGCATCCGGAGATGAAACACACGAAAAAATTTTAGGTGCACTTTCGCAACTTACCGAAGTAGTACAAATCAATAAAATCAATGAATTGATTTTTTCGGCATCATCACTACCTGCCGGAGAGATTATTCGCCAAATGGTCAGGGCGGCAGATTTACAGCTTAATTTCAAGATAGCTTCTCCCGATGGGTTGGCTGTCATCGGAAGCAACTCCGTAGAAACTAATGGTGAACTTTATGTTATTTCGCTCAATGCAGTAATGTCAGCCAAAAACCGGCGGATAAAACGGTTATTCGATTTAACGGTAGCAAGTTTCTTTTTAATTCTTAGCCCGTTTTTTTTAGTTTTCATTAAAAATGGTAGCCGGATTTTTAAGGTCTTGACTGAAATTTTTTTCGGCAAAAAGTCGTGGATTGGTTATTATAATGCGGACAACCATAACGCTACACAATACTCTGAGATGAAAAAAGGAATCCTCCCACCAACAAATGTCGCAATTATCAAAGAATTGTCTCCTGCCGCCATCGAAAAAATTAATCTGTCGTATTTACAAAACTACTCTATACTAAACGACCTTTCACTATTAGTACAAAATTTCCGGTATATTTTTGAAGATTAAGAATCTGAATCAGACAGAAGCTTAATAATCCTTAATAAATACAGTAATTAATATGTATATTATGTTAACATTTTAATGCAGTTATCGACAAAAAAAACGATGTTTGATGTAGCAATAATACATTTGACTTAACAGTAAGTTTGAATATAAAAAACCCGATTCCTAAGAAAGTATTACCTTTGTCCGCATGAATTTCCATTACGATGTTATTGTAGTAGGTGCCGGACATGCGGGTTCTGAAGCTGCCGCTGCTGCTGCCAATATGGGTATGCAAACACTGTTGATAACTATGGACATGACCAAAATAGCACAAATGTCGTGTAATCCTGCCATTGGAGGAATAGCTAAGGGTCAGATAGTTAGGGAAATAGAT
>JALTEO010000194.1 GCA_027073875.1 Bacteroidales bacterium | reverse complement strand
ATTAAATGTTGATATCAGGTAAAATATTTAATTACTGCGAAGAATCTGTTTTCATGGGTTAAGATTTTTGTATCACAAATGGTATCTGATTAAGGATGATACTAAAAAGAGAAAATACTTCATTTTTCAGGATGACAAAGTCAGAAGTTTTGCAAAGGTCTCATTTTGTGAATATCTACCTAAATATTTGAGATTTCCACTTCCGTGGGAATGACGAAGCTTTTAGTCTTGGATATAGCTTTATGTAAGAGAAATAGAACAAAGAGTGTAGAAGATTTGTTAATGTCCTAATACCGATTACACATTCAATATAGAGTCCAATAAATTGTACTATCTGTAGTATCGGCATTGTACCAAATCTTTTTTTGGACTCTAATTTATATTAGTAAATGGTATAACCTGTAGTAAGTTGATAGATGTAAAGTGGCTTATTTTATTTTCTTAATCAGAAACAAATATGCAGGGAAGTGATCACTGTAACCACCTAAAAAGTTATTGCCTACAAAGGTACGAAAGGGATAACCTTTGTATCTGCCTTCTTCATTTGTCATAAACTTTTTGTTAAAGATATGTGCCTGATAAAAATAATAGCCGGAGTGTTTTAATAATGCCGGTGTTAAAATCATATTGTCGAATAAATTCCACGAATCGTGGTAAGCTAATGAACCGATACCTTGTTTATAAAGCGTAATCATCGGGTCGTAAAAGTAGCCCTCGGACAATTTAGATTTATCATCAGTAGCTTTTAGATGAATTTTTAAACTTGGGTTTACAGGATCATCATTCAAATCGCCCATCATAATGACTTTAGCATTGGCATTGAGGTTTAATAATGAATCAGCAATGGAACGGCATAAGTCTGCAGCAGCATTTCGCAAAGGGCGGCTGCGTTTCTCGCCACCATAACGCGATGGCCAGTGGTTTACAATAAAGTAAAACTGTTCGCCGTCTAACAGCCCCGATACCAAAAGCTGGTCGCGGGTTCTGAAATCGGGTTTATCAGGAATGGTTAAGCGATATTTTACTGAAGATAACGGCTTAAAATATTTGGGACGATAGAGAAAAGCAACATCAATACCACGCCGGTCGGGTGAATCGTAGTGAATAATATGATAGTTGTATGGTTTTAATTTGGGTGTATTTACCAAATCTTGCAATACGGAAATATTTTCAACCTCAGAAACACCGATGATGGCAGGTGGTTCTTTGGCTTTATCTACACCTATTTGAGAGATAACTTCCGACAAGTGTTCCAGTTTTATGTCGTATTTTTTTGTGTTCCATTGTTTGTTGCCTTGTGGCGTAAATTCTTCATCTCTCACATTGGGTTCGTCTATTGTATCAAACAAGTTTTCAAGATTGTAGAAAGCAACGGTTACAATTTTATATTGTTGTGCTTGGGAATGATTGTAAAAAGAAAAAACAAAAAGGATGATAAAACAAAGGCGGTATATAGTTGTTAACATAAAGTAAAATTTTTGCACAAAATTAATTCTTTTTGACTGAATGCTTTTGATAAACGAATATTTATTTACTTTTGTTTCCCAATTTTTTGAAAAAATACCGATGATGAAGATTTTTACCATAACTGTTTTTACTTTTTTTGTGCTTGTTAATCAGTCTTTTGCTCAAAATAAAGATAAAGAAGATTCGCTGATGAATACAGATATTCCACAAATCACAATTTCTGATGATGAATTAAATCAGGACGAAGAGGATGGACAAAATATTTCAGGACTTTTACAGGCATCAAGGGATATATTTGTTTCTACAGCCGGTTATACTTTTGGACCTACACGGTTCCGTGTTCGTGGTTACGACAGCAAAAACAGTTCGGTGCTGATGAATGGTATTTCGATGAATGATGTAGAATCCGGCAGAGCTTATTGGTCACGGTGGGGTGGACTGAATAATGCAACTCGTAACAAAGAAATTTTATTCGGTTTGCAGGCAACACCTTACTTGTTTGCAGGTATTGGCGGAATGACCAATATAGATACTCGGGCTTCGCATTTTCGTAAGGGATACTATTTTACTTATTCATTGGCAAATGTCAGCTATCGCCAACGATTAATGACAACTTACTCTACAGGTATGATGGATAACGGATGGGCTTTTACGCTTTCCGGTTCCCGTCGTTGGGCTAATGAGGGCTATGTAGAGGGAACATTTTATGATGCATGGGCGTATTTCTTTGCTGCCGAGAAAAAAATTAATGATAAACATAGTTTGAATTTAACGATTTTCGGTGCTCCTACCGTAAAAGCCAGAGGAAGTGTCTCTACACAAGAAGCTTACGATCTGACGGGGAATAATTACTACAACTCTTATTGGGGCTACCAAAATGGTGTGAAACGCAATGCCCGTGTCAGTAATTATCACCAACCGAGCATCTTATTGAATCATTATTGGAAAATTAATAGCAAAACAAAATTGACCAGTGGTTTAAACTACACCTTTGGTCGTGGTGGTTCTACGGCATTAAATTGGTATGACGCAACCCACCCGAGTGAAATCGGTAATTATTTAACTGATGTGGACTTGGGATATAATGATCCGAGACCTGATTATTATCGCTATTTGCCGAGCTATTACGCCGAAACCAATCCTGATATGTATCACCAACTGGTTACTTTATGGCAAACCGATGAATCAATTCGTCAACTAAACTGGGATTATTTTTATTTTGCCAACAGGAAAAACTTATTTACAGTCAATAATGCAGATGGTATTCAAGGAAATAATGTTACCGGCAACCGTTCTAAATATATTGTGGAAGAACGCCGGAATGACCAAAATCGTTTTGATTTTACATCCGTTTTGAAGCATACACTTAATGACCATATTGAACTGTCTGGAGGCGTTAATGCTACTATCTACAAAGGAATGCACTATAAAGTGATAAATGATTTATTGGGTGGTGATTTTTGGGTAGATATTGACCAATTTGCTGAACGCGATTTTAGTGATGAATTTATAATTCAAAACGATACAGCTCATCCAAACCATATTGTAAAAACAGGTGATAAATTCGGTTACGACTATATTGCCAATGTTAACAAATATGGCGATTGGTTTCAAGCAGCTTTTTCGTACAATAAATTGGATTTTTATACCGGATTACAGAGTTCTTATACGCAATTCTGGCGGACAGGTAATATGACTAACGGAAAATTCCCGAATCATTCCGGCGGTGAATCCGAAAAGCAGAATTTCTTTAACTATGGAGCCAAATTAGGCGTAACATATAAAATTACCGGACGGCATTATTTGTCGGTAAATGGAGCATATATTACCCGTGCACCGAATTTCAGAGATGCTTATATCTCACCGCGAACCCGTGATTTTGTAGTTGACGGATTGACCAGTGAAGAAATTATGACGGGCGATATCAATTATTATTTGCGTTTTCCGAAAATTAAAGCAAGGGTAACGGCTTATTATACAGAGTTTAAAAATCAGGTTTACAACCGGAGTTTTTACCATGATGAGTTGCGGACTTTTGTCAACTATGCTATGACCGGTGTCAATAAACTTAATACCGGTTTGGAAACGGGTATTGAAGCTAATGTTTCGCCAACAGTTACACTTTCTGGCGTTGTTGCTAAAGGGAACTACATCTATAATTCCCGTCCGAAAGTAACTATTACACAAGATAACAGTTCCGAAGTGCTGGCACAAGACAGAACTGTTTATTTGAAAAATTATAAAGTCGGTGGTTTCCCACAATCTGCCGCTTCAGTAGGTATTAAATATCGTGCACCTAAATATTGGTTTGTTGGTGCTAATGCCAATTATTTTGCCGATATTTTTGTGGATGTCAATCCTGATCGTCGTACAGCCGAAGCGATGCAGGGTAGTGACCCTGACATGCAAGGAATTGTAACCACAGACCCGCAATGGGATAATATCTTAGCCCAAGAAAAATTAGATCCCGGATTTACTTTTAATGTGTATGGCGGGAAATCTTGGAAATTTAAAAAATATTATATTTACTTGAATATTAGTATGAATAATATTTTAAATAATACTGATTTAGCAACCGGCGGATTTGAGCAATTGCGTTTTGACAGAAACAATATTGACAAATTTCCGAACAAATATTTTTACCTTTACGGAAGAACCTATTTTATTAATTTAAGTTGTAGATTTTAATTTTTTATATCATGAGAAAAATATCATTTCTTTTTGCCATTTCTTTATTGACAATTATTTCGATAACATCCTGTGTAAAACGGGAATACGATGAGCCGCCTGCTGTTACCATTCCAACCGGACATGTGTTAACAATTGCGGATTTATATCAAATATATCAAGACAGTGTGGTGGCACAAGGTGTTTCGTCCTATAAATTTACGGGTGATTATTCGGTCTATGCCGTAGTTTCAATGGACGATAAGTTGGGAAATATCTATAAAACTGCTTATATTCAAGATGACAGTAGGGCTATGAAGTTACACACACTATCTTCCGGTGGACTGTATCAGGGCGACAGTATCCGTATTTATTTGAAAGGACTGTTGTTAATGGATTATCACGGCATTTTACAGTTGGATTCCGTAAATGTGGATAAAAATATTTTTAAACAAGCTACGGGCAAAGAAGTGCAACCGATGACTGTTACAATATCTGAATTAAATGCCCACATTAATGATCCGTCTTATTTATGTAAATTGATAAAATTGGATAGTGTTCAGTTTTCTAACCCGAATCAAACTTATGCCGATGCAGAAAACTCAAATAGTAGAAATGTAAAGTTAAGAGATTACAATTTGAATGAGATTATTGTTCGTAATAGTGGATATGCTACTTTTGCAGGCGATTCTCTTCCTTCCGGAAGTGGTTCGTTATTAGCTATTTTTGCAAAATATGATACCGACTTACAGTTATATATCAGAACAACAGATGAAGTATCGTTTAATAATCCTCGTTTCCCTGATCCGTATTTAAATAAAAATTTTGATGATGGCAGTATTACTTCGGGTGGTTGGACACAGCAAAAAGTAACCGGAAATATTCCTTGGTCTATTTATGGTGGAAATGTGGCAAGTATCAGTAATTACAACAATGGTAATAATACAGCTTGCGAAACTTGGTTAATTTCACCGGCTATGGATTTATCTTCAGCTACGAGTCCTGTTTTTACATTTAGAAATGCCAAAAATTATTCCGGTCCCGACCTACAGTGTAAAATCTCTATAGATTATGACGGAACTTCTTTACCCTCAACAGCTTCATGGACAAGTTTGTCGTTTGTTAAATCAAGTGGAGGTTTTACTTTTGTTAATAGTGGCGATATTGATTTATCCGGTTATTTATCAGGACAAGTTTATATTGCTTTTGAATATACAGGAAGCGATTCCGATGGTGCTACATGGGAAATAGACGATGTGCTTGTAGTAGAGAATTAAGAATTTTTTAACCTATTTAACTAAATTAAAAAGTTTTTTACTATAATTTTGTAACCAAATTAATAATTAAAAAATAAATCTTATGAGAAAATTATTTACATTTTTTGCATTAATGACCGTTGTAGCAATTGCTAATTCACAGGTTTTTACCTCCAGTTTTGAAAACTGGACAGGCGGTGTACCAGATGGTTGGATGGGAAGTCGTTCTACCATTGAAACAGATAGTATTAACCAAATAACGACGGGAACACAATATGGTAGCAGTGCTGTTCAATTAGTGAATACCGAATCATCAAGTAAGCGATTTACTACGCAGCCGATTCATGTTGATGATAGTACTTCGTATGAAATCAAGTTTTGGGTAAAAGGTACTGGCAGCGTAGCTACTCGTTTGTATGACAATGCTTATGAAGGATCAGTTTCGTATATATCAGTAGATACATCATCGTGGAAAGAATATTCACAAACTGTTACAGCAGCAGCAACTACTGATTCTGCTCAGTTTTTATTTTATGTAAAAAATACGGTTGGAACTGACCATATTCAAATTGATAGTGTGTCAATTACTTCAACTACCGTACCTTTTGTTTCTGTTCATGATATTCAATATACAACTGATGCATCTGGCGATTCACCTTATAATGGACAAACTGTCAAAACAGGAGGATTGGTTACTGCTATAGAAGAATCCGGTCGTTTTTTTATTCAAAGTGGACCCGGTGCATGGGACGGTATTTTTGTATATGATACAGATCAATCTGTTGCTGTAGGCGATAGTGTTACTTTTACAGCTAATGTTTCTGAATATAATGGATTGACAGAATTATCAGGAATTGTTGGACTGGCAGTTGTTTCTTCCGGAAATTCTTTATATGCACCTATTGTAATTACTACAGGTGAAATGGATGAAGAATACGAAGGTGTTTTGATAAAAATTAACGATGCAACTTGTACAAATCCCGATGCAGGTTATGGCATGTGGACCATTGATGATGGCTCCGGTTCATTAAATACGGATGATGATATTTTTGCTTATACTCCAACAGCTAATGAGCATTACAATGTTACCGGTATTGGACATTATTCTTATGGTGAATATAAAATTTTACCTCGTGATGAAAATGATATTACAATTGCTTCCGATATTGAAGATGTAAATAATACATCTGTAATTTCACTTTTCCCGAATCCTGCTGTTAATTTCTTTACTATTCAATCTGCTGAAAGAATTACTTCGGTTGATTTGTTTAATGTTGTTGGTGAGAAAATTCATACATATGAAGGTGATTTGGTAAATTATCCTGTTTCTTCTTACAAAGCAGGTGTTTATTTCGTTAAAATTCATACACAAACCGGCGATGTAATTACAAGAAAAATTAAATTGTCTAAATAAAATAATTTGAACAACTAACAAAGTTTTGTTTTCATGTTTTTAATCCGGGTTTCATTTTTGGAATCCGGATTTTTTATTAGAACTAATTTAAAGCCACTCTTTTGGAATTTTTGTAATGTCTTCGGGTATATCGATACCTATAGTTTCAAATTTGGTAATGGCTGTATGAATTGTAAAACCATGATCAATCCACCGTAACTGTTCCAGTGATTCGGCTTTTTCGTTGGGAGTGGGAGAGAGGTTCACTAATTTGGCAAGAACTTCTTTGCGGTAAGCATACAATCCGATATGTTTATAAAACGAATGGTGAAGCAACCATTCTTGTTCGGGAACATTTCGCAAAAATGGAATGGGCGAACGGCTGAAATAAATGGCTTGTCCTTGTTTGTTAACAACAACCTTCGGGATATTTGAATTAAACAAATTTTCCGGTGAGTCAATTTTTTTAATTTGTGTACCAATAGTTACTGCCGGATTTGTAAACAATGCTTTGAGTTCATTCAGTTGTTCAGGATTAATAAATGGTTCATCGCCCTGAACATTGATTACAACATCAAAATCTCCGTCAATGTGTTGAATGGCTTCAAAGCATCTGGAAGTGCCGTTGGGATGATTAACATCTGTGAGTACAACGCTACCACCGAACTGTTGAACCGCTTCAAAAATTCGTTGGTCGTCTGTAGCTACATAAACAGTGTCAATGGCTTTTTTAGCTTGCTCATATACCCGTTGAATCATGGACTTGTTGCCAATCATTGCCAGTGGTTTCCCGGGAAACCGTGAGGAGGCATATCGGGCAGGAATAATCCCTATAAATTTATTTTCTGTCATTTGCATTCATTTTTGTAGGCATCCATATATAAAAAGATGATTTCCGAAGCTTCGGGACGCATATCTTGTGTTAACGACTTATTTTGTCGTACATCGTCAGTCAGATGAAAGACTTTGCACCAATCATTACCCATTACTTGTTGTGCATGAATCAGTGCCGCAATCAAATTAACTGTGTAGCTTTTTGGTGCTTTTGCTTTTGCCATATCTGCCAATTTAATAGCATATTTTACATTGAAATAATTATCCATAGCTTTTAAATATGCCAAAGATAAAATAATATCGGCAGAAGCTTTTTTTATTCTTAATTTGGACTTAATTACTTTATTTTTAACTAAATAGTTTAAGAAGGCGGAATAATTATCTTTTCCGGAAACAGACCATCCCAGTTCATTAATGATTGCCATTTTAATATCAACGGGAATTTTTTCGTTTGTCAAAAAAGTCATCAGCTTCGGTGTTAAAACACCGTTGGATTGTCTTGCTACCTGAACAAAATCGTTATCGTAGTATGCCGTGGCAAACTTTGTTGATGTTAAGGGAGAATCGGCTTTTGCTATATGCCATAGTAGCAAAGGGAAAATTAAAATGAAAAAAGATTGTTTCATCTGTTTATTTTTGTTTAGACTTATATTTATTTTTTCATTTTTCAACCTTGTTTTCCGGTCACCCCTCCTTAGTTAAAAGTTTGTAAAGTTAAAAGTTCATAAAGTTTCATTTTCCCATTCGTAATTCGTAATTAATCATTCGTAATTAAATTATCGCATTTTTTTTTGTGTGTTTTAAAATTAATCATGTCAGTTT
>JALTEO010000193.1 GCA_027073875.1 Bacteroidales bacterium | reverse complement strand
TCAATGAGATGCTTCACTTCGTTCAGCATGACAGCTACACTTTACAAACTAAAAAAATAAACAGATGAAAGACTCCGGTATTCTTCAAAAATTTTTGTTGATTTTACTCTTCGTTTTTGTTGACGAATTTGTCGTTTTTGCTCAGCAAGATTCTACAAAACAGAAAAGTTGGCACGAGAATGTAATTGGTGTGTCAGGATTTTATTCCTTGCAATCTCCTTTTGGCGAATTAGCTAACCGTTACGGTTTAAATTCCGATGTTGGTGTTTATCCTTTTTTTATGCTGAAAAATAATTTTACATTCGGACTGGAGTTTAATTATATGTTTGGTAACCAACTGAAAGGTGATGCCGCACATATCCTTGACAATTTAAAGACTGATAACGGACAAGTATTAAATACCAATGGCGAATATGCCAATATTGTGCTGTCGGAACGCGGATTTTTTGCAGGAGGAAGAATTGGAAAAATCTTTTATTTAAAAAAAGGAAAGAAGACAGCACTGATTACAAATTTAGGAATTGGTTTGTTGCAACATAAAATTCGCATTGAAGTGGAAGGAAATAATGTCCCCGGATTGTATGGTGATTATTCTAAAGGATATGACCGTTTAACAAATGGCTTGGCAATTAATCAGTTTCTGGGTGTTGGCTATATGCCGCTCTACTCTCCCATCAACTTTTTTGTCGGCATTGAAGTCAACGAAGCGTGGACCAAAAACCGTCGTGATTTTAATTTTGACACGATGGAATGTGATGACCATCAGCGACATGATTTCTTATTTGGCATAAAAGCCGGATGGATTATTACTATTTACAAGCAAGACATTAAGCAGTATTATTATTTTTAGCCCATGAAGTTTCTTTATAACATTGGTATCATACTTTATGGCTTCGTTATTCGATTAATGTCGCTTTTCAACTCAAAAGCCAAATTGTGGGTTGCTGGCAGGAAACAGCTACTTGATAAAATTAATAATGGTTTAAGCAAAGAAACCCGTCCGGCTATCTGGGTACATTGTTCTTCGTTGGGCGAATTTGAGCAAGGGCGTCCTGTAATTGAAGGTATCAGAGAAAATAATTCAGGTGTGGCAATTGTCTTAACTTTTTTTTCGCCGTCGGGTTACGAAATCAGGAAAAATTATCCTGTAGCCGATTATGTATTTTATTTACCATTAGACACCCGAAGTCAAGCAAAACGATTTTTAGATATTGTTCATCCGACAATAGCCGTATTTGTGAAATATGAGTTTTGGCTAAACTATTTATCTGAAATAAAAAAACGGGAAATACCTGCCATATTGATGTCTGCAAAATTTAGAAAAGAGCAACTCTTTTTTAAGAACTACGGAAAATTTTACCGTAAGGCAATTTTTGCCTTTGAACACATCTTTGTGCAAAACGAGGCATCGAAAAATTTATTGAATAATATTGGCTATTCACAAGTTTCCGTGGCAGGCGACACACGATTTGACCGTGTAGCTGAAATAGCAAAAAACACTAAGCAATTTACTGATATACAGGACTTTGTCGGTGGTGATTTCGTCATTGTCGCCGGTAGTACATGGGAAAAAGATGAAACTATTATTGCCGGATTTTTTAACCGGCATCCTGATAAAAATATAAAATTGATTTTAGCACCGCACGAGATAAATCAACATCATTTGGAACAAATTAAACAGAAATTCAAAGAACCGGTTTTGTTTTATACCGAAATGGAGAAAAATATTCCGGAAAAAAATATCCGTATTTTAATTATTGATACCATCGGGATATTAAGTTCGGTGTATCAATATGGCAGTATTGCCTATATTGGCGGGGGTTTTGGGAAGGGAATTCACAATGTTTTAGAGCCGGCAACTTTCGGTATGCCTGTAATTTTTGGAACTAACTACCAGAAGTTTAGTGAGGCAATAAATTTAATTCGTCTCAAAGGTGGCTTTTCAATAAAAAATGAAACGGATTTTAATATGATTGTTGACAAGTTTCTGAATGATAGTGAATTGTTAGAAAAAACAAGTCATATCTCTCAGGCATTTGTGTTGGAAAATTGTGGTGCAAAAAAGATGGTATTAGACCATATTTTGAATATCCAAAAAAAACTTTGAACAAAATTTAGTTGATAAGTTGTTTAGTTGTTCTTTGTCAGACGAATGCATGTTAATTAGACTATTTATTTTTTTTTAACACCGATGTTAATAAAGTTTGTAACCAAGTAGAAACGAAAAAAATAATTCAAACAGTTAATTACTTGTTAATAACTCCATTTATCCAGTTATAATTGTTTTAATATCTTGCGAAAGCTTTCCAAATTAGCCACAAAAAGCAGAAGTGTTTAATTTTTAGAAAAAAATGGAAAAATGATGTTTGAAACAAACCTTTTTACTGAAGAAAAAATGGAGATAAAAGAAAAATCCGAAAAAAAGATTTATAGCTTTGATGAAGCTGTGATGTCGGCAAAAGAATTCTTTAATGGAGATCAATTAGCCGCTACTGTCTGGGTAAATAAATATGCCCTTAAAGATTCTGATGGAAACATCTATGAGAATTCTCCGGTGCAAATGCATCGTCGTATTGCCAGAGAGATGGCTAGAATAGAGAAAAAGTATCCTAATCCGATGAGTGAGGATGAGATTTTTGAATTATTGAAAGATTTCAAATATATCATTCCGGCAGGAAGCCCAATGGCAGGAATTGGAAATACACAACAATTAACCTCGTTGTCAAACTGCTTTGTCATTGGTCATGAAAAAATGGCTGATTCTTATGGTGGCATTATTCGTACTGACGAAGAGCAAGTTCAATTAATGAAACGCCGTGGCGGTGTAGGTCATGATTTGTCACATATCAGACCTGCTGGAAGTCCTGTAAAAAATTCCGCATTGACTTCCACAGGCATTGTTCCTTTTATGGAACGGTATTCGCATTCAACACGCGAAGTGGCTCAGGATGGAAGACGAGGTGCCCTAATGTTGAGCGTCTCCATAAAACATCCTGATTCTGAAAGTTTTATCGATGCCAAATTAGACGGGACAAAAGTAACAGGTGCCAACATATCAGTAAAAATTGATGATGAGTTTATGCAAGCAGTAGTTAATAACACTACTTACAAGCAACAATATCCTATTGATTCCGATAATCCAACACACACCAAAGAAATAAAAGCACAGGATTTGTGGAATAAAATTGTTTATAATGCATGGAAATCTGCCGAACCGGGAATTCTATTTTGGGACACCATTATAAACGAATCTGTTGCCGACAGCTATGCCGACTTAGGTTTTCGTACCGTTTCCACTAATCCTTGTGGCGAAATACCACTATGTCCTTATGACAGTTGCCGCTTGCAAGCTATCAATCTTTTCGCTTTTGTAGATAATGCCTTTACTCCGGAAGCAAAATTTAATTTTCCTAAATTTAAGGAATATGTTCGTAAAGGACAACGATTAATGGATGACCTGATTGATTTGGAAATTGAAAAAATAGACGGTATCCTAAATAAAATTAATTCCGATCCGGAAGATGCAGAAATTAAACGAGTAGAACGCATATTGTGGGAAAAAATCAGAAAAAAAGCGACACAAGGTCGTCGTACCGGATTCGGCATTACTGCTGAAGGAGATATGTTTGCAGCACTGGGATTGACCTACGGTACAGAAGCAGCAACGGAATTTTCTGAAGAAGTACATAAAACATTAGCATTAACAGCTTATCGTTCATCTGTTGAAATGGCAAAAGAACGAGGTGCTTTTGAAATTTTTGATTTCGAGAAAGAAAAAAATAATCCTTTCCTGAATCGACTGTTTGCTGAGGATGAAGAACTAAAAAAAGAAATGCAAAAATACGGAAGAAGAAATATTTCTTTGTTAACGATTGCTCCAACCGGTTCTACCTCATTAATGACACAAACAACCTCAGGAATTGAACCGGTATTTTTACCTTATTACAAACGCCGCCGGAAAGTAAATCCTAATGACCACGGCGTAACGGTATCATTTGTTGATGAAACAGGAGATGCATGGGAAGAATACAATGTATTTCATCACAACTTTTTGTTATGGGCCGAGACCAATGGATACCAAAGAAATGAAGTTGAGAAAATGAGCGAAGCAGAAGTAAATAAATTAGTTGAAAAATCACCTTATTATAAAGCTACTTCTAATGATGTGGATTGGGTAGAAAAAGTTAAAATGCAAGGACGAATCCAAAAATGGGTTGATCATTCTATTAGTGTTACTATTAATCTGCCGTCTGATGTCTCGCAGGATTTGGTCGGAAAACTCTATACAGAAGCATGGAAAAACGGTTGTAAAGGAGTAACTGTTTATCGTGACGGTTCCCGCTCCGGCGTATTAGTATCAAATGAGAAAAAAGAAAAGAAAGAGGAGAAAAAAGAGGAAACTCCTGTAAACCAACTTTTTGAGAAAAAACAATTTAGTGCAAAACGCCCACCGGTTATTGAAGCAGATGTCGTTCGTTTTAAAAATAATAATGAGGAATGGATTGCTTTTATCGGGACAGTCAACGGTGCTCCTTATGAGATATTTACGGGAAAAGTTGATGAAGATGTATTATTGGTTCCTAAATCCATTAAGTCAGGATATATCATTAAAAGTGTAGTGCAAGACGGTAAAAAACGATATGATTTCCAATACAAAGACAAACAAGGATACAAAACAACGATAGAAGGTTTATCCAGAATGTTTGATAAAGAATATTGGAACTACGCTAAATTAATTTCCGGCGTATTGCGTCACGGAATGCCAATTGTGGATGTTGTTAATCTGGTAAAATCATTACAATTAGATGCTGACTCCATTAATAACTGGCGTAATGGTGTAGAACGGGCATTAAAAAGATATATCCCCGATGGAACTAAGGCAACAAAAGGTGCAACTTGCGAAATGTGTAATGCCGATGCTTTAGTGTATCAAGAAGGATGTCTTATCTGTCAAAACTGTGGGTATTCCAAATGTGAGTAGTTTCGAAGAACCCTCAAAAGAAAGCCCTGCACGAGTTGCGGGGCTTTTGGTTTATAATAAGTTCTTGATAAACGGGAAAAAACTAATTAAAAAAGTTGGAATGGTTATCAGTAAATCAATCCAAAGGATTTTTGAATCAGCATGTTTTTTTGTGGCAAATACCAAAAACAGTCGCCAAAAAAATTGAAACAGAAAAAATATAAAAAGCTGAATGCTGTAAGGGTTAAAATGTGATGCGGAGGAGAAGCGAAAGCGAACAATTTCGGAAAAAGCCCGTGATAAGCCGGTACTAATACACTGAACACACTGGGAATGAATAGGATAATTTAATTTTTGGGCACTAAAAATGCCGGAATAAGCAAATACAAGTAAGATTACTCCGGCAAAAGTCAGGTTAAGAATAAAATATGTTTTATTCGTTGGATTCAGATTCTTCTTTTTCTTTTAAGATTTTATCGTATTTGTCATTGATTTCATCGAACTTATTCTGTTGTTCCTCTGAAAGAGACGGCATAATGGTTGTTATCTTCATTGCAATAACAGATATTTTTGTCGCAGCTGTCATCATTTTCATTGATGCACTAATGTGTCCTTTTTGTAAACGGTCGTATGCTTCAATATATTCCCCAACGGCATTATCATACATTTCGATAATTCTATCGTAATCTTTTTCATCAATTAGTTTTTGCATTTCAGTGTTAACATCACCACTTTTAGTTGTATTTGAAGCTTCGCTATCATCCGCATCTTTTGTCATTTCATCCATATCATTCGACATACTCTCCATATCAGTAGAGAATTGCTCCATATCAGTAGCAGCATTTTTGAGCTCATTGGCTGCACTTGACAAATAAAAATACTGAACACTGGCAATAATTATAGCAATAGCCGAGATAATAATTCCTGCAATACTCAATCCTTTTGAACCACCTGTCTTCTTGGCTTGTGTCATACCAATAATAGCTAAAACCAAAGCAATTCCACCGGAGAAAATAGCATATAATCCGATACAAGGAATAAGAGATAAAATAAAAGAAATAATTGCTAACACAAACCCAATAATTCCCAATACTTGACCGGAATTATTATTGTTTGCCGGTGGGGGTGTAGTGGGTTGTTGGGATGGTGTGGGAGGATTTACAGGTTGTGCCTTTTCGTTGTTTTGGTTTTCCTGTGCTTGTTGAACATTGTTGTTTTCTTCCATAAAAAAGTTAATTTTAATGAGTTCTTGAGATTATTTTTAACTTTAAGAAAATTGCAGAACTCTTTGACAATCTTCTTAAAGGGAGGACAATATTACAACATATTTTTTAACTGCTTCATATTGTTAAAGATTTTTTAAAAAAATACAATCCGACACCTCCGAAAAATTCCCAAAAGCTGTTATTATGAGCATTGCAAAGAGAATATATCAATATAGCGACGAAAAGAGTTGTTCAAAAATTGTATCGGAGTGGTCAACAATTTTCTTTAATAACTTACCATTGTAATAAAAGAAGTAAGTCGGGACATATTCAACAGACTCATCTTCGGCACAATCTGCTTGCACATCTTTGCTTTTATCAACCCCAATAATTTTTATATTTTTTGGATTTATTTTCAAAAAATCACATACTTTAAAAAATCCGGGGACTTCTGCTCTTGAATCCGGACACCACGAACCAAAAACAACCGTAACGGAAATACCTGATAAAGAATCCGGAAAAATTTTTGCCAATTCATTCGTATCTACAATATAGGAATCATATCCGGGTTGATACCATTCCACAAAAGGAGATTGTAAAAAATCATCTCGCGAAACACACCCTAATAACATCTGAGGAGTCGAAGGAAAATTTTCATTGTTTACTGTTTCTTCTTGAGCAAATAAAACAGAGATACCCGATAGAAAAAATAAAAAGATAAAAGCACTAATTTTCATTACGGTTTTTCAGTAAGATATTTAACATTTCGATAGCAGCGGCAGGAACTGATGAGCCCGGACCAAAAATGGCAGAAACACCGGCATCAAATAAAAATTGGTAATCTTGTGTAGGAATTACACCACCCACAATTACCATAATATCCTCACGATGGTATTTTTTCAACTCATTAATAACTTCGGGAACCAAAGTTTTATGACCTGCAGCAAGTGAGCTGACACCAATAATATGAACATCATTTTCAACGGCTTGTTTTACAGCTTCTTCCGGCGTTTGGAACAGTGGACCAATATCTACATCAAAACCGATGTCGGCATAGCCGGTAGCCACTACTTTAGCACCACGGTCGTGACCGTCTTGTCCCAGTTTTGCAATCATAATTCGTGGCCTGCGACCTTCAAGGTCAGCAAACTTATCTGCCAGTGCCTGTGCCTTGGCAAACTCTTCATTGTTTTGACTTTCTGATGAATACACGCCTGATACGGATTTAATTTTTGCTTGATATCTGCCGGAAACTTTTTCAATGGCATCAGAAATTTCGCCAAGTGTAGCTAAATTCCTTGCGGCTTCCACGGCTATTGTCAATAGGTTACCTTGTTTTGTTTCGGCAGTTTCGGTTAATTTATTTAAACTCTCACGGACTTTCGTTTCATCTCGCTGTTGGCGAAGTTTTTCCAGTTTTTGAATTTGTGATTCTCTAACAGCGGCATTATCTACTTCCAAAATATCAATAGGAGCTTCTTCTGCCAAACGATACTTATTTAATCCCACTATAATCTCTTCGTTTGCATCAATCCTTGCTTGTTTGCGGGCTGCTGCCTCTTCAATTTTCAGTTTTGGCAATCCGGTTTCTATGGCTTTTGACATACCACCGAGTGCTTCTACTTCCTGTATCAATTTCCAAGCTTTTTCGGCAAGTTGGTGCGTAAGTGATTCTACAAAATAAGAACCTGCCCACGGGTCAATGCTGCGACAAATCTCTGTTTCTTCCTGAATAAAAATTTGTGTATTGCGTGCAATTCGTGCCGAAAAATCAGTCGGTAAGGCAATGGCCTCATCTAAAGCATTGGTATGTAACGATTGTGTGTGTCCCAAAGCGGCTGCCATAGCTTCTATAGCTGTTCTGCCCACATTATTAAACGGGTCCTGCTCGGTTAAACTCCAACCCGATGTTTGGCAGTGTGTTCGCAATGCCATAGATTTTGGATTTTGCGGACTAAACTGCTTGACAATTTTTGCCCATAACATACGGGCAGCACGCAATTTGGCTATCTCCATAAAATGGTTCATCCCGATGCCCCAAAAAAATGATAAACGGGGTGCAAATTCGTCAATCTTCAACCCTGCATTGAGTCCTGTACGAATATATTCCAGTCCGTCGGCAAGGGTGTATGCCAATTCAATATCGGCGGTAGCTCCGGCTTCTTGCATATGATATCCGGAAATACTAATGCTGTTAAATTTAGGCATATTCTCTGCCGTGTATTTGAAGATATCAGAAATTATTTGCATTGACATTTTTGGTGGATAGATATAGG
>JALTEO010000192.1 GCA_027073875.1 Bacteroidales bacterium | reverse complement strand
TTTATATTCTATAAAATTCATTTATTAGTTAAGTTTTCTCATTTTATTATCTAAAAATTTTCAGTAGATATTTTGCCCAACAGCAGGGATATCATATACCTACAAAAGTGAATTAAGAAAACAACTGTAAGTCATATAGTTTTTTGTAGTATCCATTTTGGTTAAGTAAGTCGGCGTGTTTGCCTCGTTCTACTATTCTGCTCTCATTTAATACGATAATCTCGTCCGCGTTAAAAATGGTGCTCAGGCGATGTGCCACTACCAACGAGGTGCGGTTTTTCATCAATTTATCCAATGCATCTTGCACTAATTTTTCACTTTCGGAATCAAGTGATGAAGTAGCTTCGTCAAGAATCAAGATAGGTGGGTTTTTCAATACGGCACGGGCAATACTGATGCGTTGTCGTTGCCCACCGGACAATTTATTGCCACGGTCACCTATATTAGTGTAGAAATGATTGGGATATTGCATAATAAAATCATAGGCATTGGCAATCTTTGCCGCTTTTTTCACATCCTCTATTTTGGCATCGTAAACACCAAAAGCAATATTGTTGAAAAAAGTATCGTTAAACAGGATTGGCTCCTGATTGACAATACCGAACATAGAACGATAATCCTTGATTTTGTAGTCGGTAATCGGTCTGCCGTCAAATAAGATTTGTCCTTCGGTAACATCAAAAAATCGCGGTAATAAATCCACAAGTGTCGATTTTCCAGAACCTGATTGTCCCACTAAGGCAATCATTTGTCCTTTCTTTACTTTCAGGTTAATATTTCGTAAAACGAAATTGCGATTATACTTAAAGCTAACATTTTTATACTCAATGGCATCCTTAAATGTTTTTGCGGGTATGGCATCCGGTTTTTCTTTTATACCTTCATCGGCATCCATCACCTCATTAATTCGTTCCAGTGATGCCAATCCATTTTGGATATTATAATATGCTGTTGACAGTCCTTTAGCAGGTGGAATGATTTGTGAAAAAATCAAAATATAGGCAATAAAGGCTTCTGCCGACATACCTGTTTGATGGTTCAAAACCAGTGATGCTCCATACCACATAAGGGAAACCAAGATGAGGGATCCCATAAATTCCGAAACAGGATTTGCAGAAGAACGCCGCCGGAAAAGATTGGTCATCAACCGCGTATAAAGCCGGTTTGAGCTGCGAAACCGGTCATTAACCTTTCTTTCCGCATTAAATGCTTTAATGATACGCAACCCGAAAAGCGTTTCGTCCATTATGGATACCAAGCCGCCTATGCGCCGCATCCCTTGCCGTGATTGTTTTTTCAGTACTTTTCCTATTTTACCAAGAATAAAGCCGGCAACCGGAATAATCAAAATAACGATTAAGGTCAACTGCGGACTCATCCAAATGAGTGTAGATAAATAAATGATTATGGTAATGGGATGAATAAAAAGCATTTGCAGCGAACTTACCACAGAAACTTCTATTTCCTTGATATCGTTGGTCATACGGGAAATAATATCGCCTTTTTTCTCATTTGAATAATACGAAAGAGGTAATATCAGAACTTTAGCAAATAAATTATTTCTAATATCTTCAATGACACGATTGCGGACAGGCGACATAAAATGCACAGCTAAATACGAAAATAATGCTTTGAATAATGCTGTAAGAATAATAAACAAGCTGACAACGGCAAGTGCTGTGTTATTGCCTTTATTGATTATCAGTTGACTAATAAGATAATTAAAATTGTGTTGTATGGCGTGTGCGGAAAACTCAAAAGGCACCTTGTCCATTACCAGTTTTTGTTTCTCGAACAAAATGCTCAAAAAAGGCATTGCCATAGTTATGGAAAAGAGGGAAAAGAAAACAGCGAAAAAATTTGATATTATTGCTGCAACAACATATTGCCAATACCTTCCTACTAACCGTAATATCTTAAAAATATTCTTAAACATTTACTTAATGTGTGTTTTCAAAACTTTTTTAATTTCAGATAATTATATGCCGACATAATTGAACGGTGTAATGGCTTTCAGTTCTTTTTTTACTTTATCTGTAACTTGCAGCGAATCAATAAACTGCCAAACACTTTCTTTTGTTATCTTTTCGTTTTTACGGGTTAAATCTTTTAAAAGTTCGTAGGGTTTTGGCACACCTTCGCGGCGTAAAATTGTTTGTATGGCTTCTGCCACTACTGCCCAATTATTTTCTAAATCGGTCATCAATTTATCTTTGTTCACAATTAGTTTATCAATTCCTTTTAATAACGAAGCAAAACTAATAATGGTATGGGCAATGGGGATACCTATATTACGCAGTACCGTAGAATCCGATAAATCGCGTTGCAGACGCGACACCGGTAATTTTGCCGACAGATGTTCGAACAACACATTTGCCAAACCGATATTTCCTTCGGCATTTTCAAAATCTATGGGATTAACTTTATGTGGCATTGCAGAAGAACCAACTTCTCCTTTTTTTATTTTCTGCTTAAAATATTCCATTGAGACATAAAGCCATATATCACGACTAAAATCCAACAAAATAATGTTGATGCGTTTCATGGCATCAAACAATGCTGCCAAATAATCGTAGTGTTCTATTTGTGTTGTTGGTTTTAGTCGCTGTAAGCCCAAATTTTCAATAAATTTATCGGCAAATTTTCCCCATACTATATCGGGATACGCCACCACATGTGCATTGAAATTTCCGGTAGCACCGCCAAATTTAGCACCTATTGGAATTTGTTCGAGTAATTGCAGTTGATTTTTTAGTCGAACGGAAAAAATTTCTATTTCCTTACCCAAACGCGTTGGCGATGCCGGCTGACCGTGTGTGTGTGCCAACATCGGCAGTTTTCCCCATTTCTTGGCTCGGTCGTCAAGGGCTGCTATCAGTTGTTTCAGTGCCGGCAGATAGATATCTTCCACAGCATTCCGCAACATCAACGGAAAGGCAGTATTGTTAATATCTTGCGATGTCAAACCAAAATGAAGGAACTCTTTAAACCGCCGGAGTCCCATATCATCAAATTTTTCTTTCAGGAAATATTCCACTGCCTTTACATCGTGGTTGGTTACTTTTTCAATTTCTTTAATTCGCTGTGAGTTTTGTAAAGAGAAACGGGTATATAGTTTTCGTAATTTTGGAAAAACCGATGGCTTTACATCTTTTAATGCAGGCAAAGGAATTTCGCACAGTGCGATAAAATATTCAATTTCTACCATCACCCGATAGCGAAAAAGTGCATGTTCGGAAAAATACCCCGACAGTTTCTCGGTTTTGCTATGGTATCGCCCGTCAACAGGACTAACAGCCGTAAGAGATGATAAGGACATATTATAAATTTTATGCCGACAAATGTAAGTCTTAATTTTGAATTGCTAATTGTAAATTGTAAAATTGTCCTAAAGCCCCAAAAGGAATCCTTTTGGCATTAATTACGAATTGTCAGTTATGAATATTCACTATAAAATCTTTGTAAAATGGGTGTGAATATTCCTAAATAATAGTATCTTAAATGGAGAAAAGCATACAGTTTCTTTAAATATGGGCTTAATGGGTTGGATAAGATTGTTAATATAAATGACCTAGAGGCATTTAAAGACTGCTGCGAATTTTTGTTATGAACTTGTGAAAAATCAATAAATAATTGTTTCCTAATAACCTGAATTCGACATGATAAATGAATCATAGAAAACTATAGGGATTAAGATTTTGAAAAGGAATCTTGCTGTCATAACGGGTTATTACAAAAGATTTCTTTTTAAAGGATTTTTCCTATTTGCTTTCCCTTTAAGACTTTATGATATTTCCCTTATACTTCATCATATTTTATTGGATTATCCCGATAGTCCTTCAAAAATATGACTCGCCTAAGAAAAATATCAAAAAGTTGTGAGTATTTCTTATATTGAACTCAGGTTAATATATTAATGCTTTCCAATTTGCTCAGGATGAACAGTTTTTCCTTGTCTTGAAAGGGCTCAATATCATCACAATGATACTCTATTTTTATGAATGATTTTCTTTTTTTACTGATTTTAAGCTTGATATAGGTCTATTTCTTTTATTTTGTGTCGGCAGTTATCATTTTAAATGTAAAATAATGTATTTTTACAAAAAAAAATAAAGATGGGAATTTTCATTAAATTACTGAAGCTGTTTATAAGTCAGGGGCTAAATCCAAGGCAGGCAGGTTACCTGACCAGCAGTGTAATTATCTTGGGAATTTTAATAATTTCATGGATTGCCAATTTTCTGACTAAAAGAGTTATTTTGGTTTTGGTTAAGCAATATGTTAACCGTAGCAAAAATCAATGGGATGATGTTTTTTACGAAAAAAAAGTGTTTAACCGCTTATCGCAATTAGTACCGGCATTGATAATTTATTTTTTGATTCCATTGGGATTGCCGCATAATGCAGGATGGATTCGTTTTATCCAAACAATAACTTTGGTTTATATGGTTTTGATTGTGATGTTGACGGTTGTTGCATTTTTTAATGCTATAAATGATATTTATCAATTAAACCCCTCTAACAAAGGAAAATCCATAAAAAGCTATATTCAGGCGATAAATATTTTTGTGTATTTCATCGGTATCATTGTTTCTCTGTCCATTTTACTAAATAAGGACTTAACTTATTTTATTACGGGCTTGGGAGCAATGGCAGCAGTCTTATTATTGATTTTTAAAGATTCAATTTTAGGTCTGGTGGCAGGCATTCAGTTATCGGCTAATAAGATGATTGAAATCGGTGATTGGATTGTTGTCCCGAAATACAATGCTGATGGTACGGTTGAGGAAGTAACACTGAATATTGTTAAGGTGCGAAATTGGGACAAGACAATTACTTCGGTGCCAACTTATGCTTTGATTAGTGAGTCGTTTGTTAATTGGCGAGGTATGGAAGAGTCGGGAGGCAGACGAATAAAACGGTCGCTTTTGATTGATATGAAGACTGTGAAATTTTTGAAAGGAGAGTTATTAGATAAATTATCAAAAGTGGAATTACTGAAAAACTATATCTCTGATAAGCAAAAAGAAATTGCCGAATATAATGCAAATCACAGTTTCGATGAATCAGTTTTAGTTAATGGGCGGCGTATGACCAATCTGGGGACTTTTAGAAAATATCTGGAAAATTATTTGCGTCAAAATGAGAATATTCGTCCCGATATGACTTTTTTGGTTCGGCATTTGGAACCCACGGAACGCGGTATTCCGATTGAGATTTATGTGTTTTCAAAAGTTCAGGAATGGGTGGAATATGAAGACATTCAAGCCAATATCTTTGACCATATCTTAGCTGTTTTGCCACAGTTTGAATTGGCTGTATTCCAAAACCCGTCGGGGCACGATATTCAAGAGCTGACTGCCGTAACTAAAGGTATTAAAGATTAATTTTTACTGATTTTGAAAAGAGGATTTATATATTTTTCTATTATCTTGATGTTAGTGGGAATTGGTTTGTTTCTTTCAGAATGTTCTACTTATCAAAAGGTGCCTGCTACCACGAATAAAAACTTTGCCTATCTGTATAGTCCTACATCACCATCGCTACACGCACAGTTTTTTGTTTTCTCACCATCTGATACGCAAACGGAGATTTTTATTCGTATTCCCCATCAAGAATTGGTTTTTACGACCAAAAACAATGCAACACAGCCCAAAGCACTTATTTCAGTCAACTATAAAGTAAAGCATACGGCAACTAATAGTTTTGTGGTAGATTCGGGAACGGTAGTAATGGAAATTCCGGATACAAATAAAGCATTTGTTGAATTTCCTGTATGGGTAAAAACAATTGCCTACAAACGATTTTTTGTAGCCTTGAAAATCAAGGATATTTCTTCGGGAAACGATGAAGATAATTTTCTAACTTTAGACAAAACCTCGTCCAACAGCTCGCAAAATTTTATGGTTTTCAATAAGGATGAGAATCTGTTATATGATTTTCAGACCACACAGGGACAACAAATCCGTGTGCAGTATCGTTATCCGCAAGTCAAACATTATTATGTGAAATGGTATTCTCAAAATTTTGATATTGCAATACCACCATTTGCGATAGTAAATAATATATTACCTGCTTTTAAGGAAGATACGGTCTTTGTTGTTAATAGTACCGACCCAATTATATTTACCAAGCCGGGTATGTATCTCATTCAAACTGATACGATTCAAAAAGAAGGACTGCCAATTTATTGTTTCCGGAAAAATTTCCCGACAATGAAAACACCTTCAGAAATGCTGGAGCCCTTACAGTATTTGACCAACAAAAAGGAATTTCAACAGTATAAAAGTTATCAGAATAAAAAATTGGCTATTGATGAGTTTTGGTTGAAAGCCGGTGGTAATATTGCTCGCGGGAAAGAATTGATAAAAGCATTTTATAATCGTGTGCGGTTAGCAAATATTTATTTCTCATCGTTTAAGGAAGGGTGGAAAACCGACAGAGGAATGATTTATATTATCTTTGGTAAACCGAGATATGTGTTTAAATCGCCCGATGTAGAAAAATGGGTGTATGGCGATTTGCAAAGTCAGGGTAATTTATCATTTGTTTTTGAGCGAGTTGTTAATCCTTTTTCGCGAAAGTGTTTTATGCTTAAACGACTTGATTATTATAAAACAGCTTGGTATCAAGCGGTATCAACATGGCGAGCCGGAAGGATTTATGCTGTAGGATATTAAAGTGAAACAAAATTGAGTTTTTTTGTTTATTGAAAAAATATATAATTATGAGAAAAATAACATTATTCTTTATTCTAACGGTATCAATTTTTACTGTTCGGGCACAATGTAATACTGATGATACAACTGCTTTGTCTCCCGACTTCTATCTTGGAGCAGATGCTTTGGGCATAGGAAATTCTTTTTTTACAACAACAGGCAATCTTAACTTTTCGATTAAGTTTTTTAAAGATGTACACAAAAGAGTTTATCGTTTCAGTTTAAATTATAGAAAGATTGCAAACCATCGCTATAATATGTATTCGTATGTAGATGCTGATAGTAATTTGGTAACACGCAACTATTATTTGGATTATCAAAAAGTAGATTTTCGTTTTGGCTCCGGCGTAAAAAATAAATTTGGCTTTGGTGAAATGGTACTTGGGGTAGATATTATTGTGGGCTATGCCGGTATTACCGACAATCTTTTGGAATATACTGTACCACAAAATGATACACTGGGTTATAGCAGTGATTCTACTTCGGCACAGTTATTTTCGTTACCTAGTGCCGACTATCTGAATGGCGGCTTAGATATTTCATTATCGTATCAAATTTTATTGGGCGACTATTTTCTACTGAATATAGAATATGCTCCGGAAGTTAATTTTAACTACCTTGTAAAAAAACGGACAGGACTGCATACTTCTAACTATAATTACAATACTTATTACTTAGATGCCAATTTTAATCGTTTTTATTTGAATGTAGTGTATAAGTTTTAATTCCGGAGATTAAAGTAGGAATTGTTTCTGTACAATTAAATAAACAACAAAATAAATCCTTGAATGGTTTTCCCTGTCTCGTAATCTAACTGTGAGCCAAACATACTGTGAGGGATACTGAAAATAACCAGTGTTATCACTGTTGCAAGAATTATCCAAATCTTATTTTCCCGTGACTCGAGATTGGTAAATAGAGCAATAAGCCAGAATGCAAAGGCAATAAGTGTTTTATTGTCCGTTAAATCCCATCCGAAAGGAATGCCTGTCCATAATTCGCCAAAGGCAAATTTTTGTACAATGGGACCGAGTACCATACCGCCAAGAAATAAGAGTATAACTGTGGTGTATAGATAAGGTTTGTATTTCATCTTTGCAAAAATCCGTAATGCAACAAATACAGCAAAAAACATAGAGAAAAACATCAATAAAATATGTGGAATCAAGATATAAAGCGGTACATGACCTTTGAATCGAACAATTTCCGGATCATTTTCGTTAGAGAAAATTATTTTTCCATTTTCAAGGATTTCAACATAATATAATAATTTTCCTGCCGAAGGTTGTTTAGGTAATTCTGTTACCAGAGAATCGCCTTGTTGGCTGAAATTTATTTCGGTAAGAGGCAGTGTAGTAGGGTAAAGCCGGTAAAATAATTTGGCAGATAGATTATTATTGTCTTTGAGCGGAATATATACAGGACAATTACCTGAGGTTTCGTGGGAGTGTGGTAGAACAAAGTTAATTGTTTTTCCTTGATAGTTGAGGGTTTCCTTCTTGGGATAAGTAGGACCTGTTACTCGTTGGTAGTATGCTGCACCAACAGTAAGTACGAAAGCAAGAATGCCGATAAGCCATTTTTTCATTGTTCTACATTTATTATAGAACAAAGAAAACGATTTATTGTTTTACAGTACTAAGTCCACGGTTTTTTTTATCGACAAATATTTTCTGAATGCGGGTAACAATCCGATACATTACTGGAACAACAACCAGTGTGAGGAAGGTTGAAAATGTTAATCCCAAAACAACGGTAGTTGCCAGAGGTGCCCATAT
>JALTEO010000191.1 GCA_027073875.1 Bacteroidales bacterium | reverse complement strand
AAAATAATATGTTCGTAAACCTCATCGCTCAGGATTAGGATATTGGTACCTTTGGTTAATTTTTCCAGAGCTCTCATATCCGATTCATCTAAAACGGTTCCCGTCGGATTATGTGGTGAGTTAATGATAATCATTTGTGTGCGTGGCGAAACCAACTTTGCAACTTGATCCCAATTGATTTTAAAGTCGGGTGGCTGCATGGAAACAAATCGTGGAACACCTTTATTAATCTGTATAGCAGGCAAATAACTATCGTAAGCCGGTTCAAAAATAATAACTTCGTCACCTTCCGACACAAAGGCATTGATGGCTGTATAAAGAGCTTGCGTAGCTCCGGCAGTAACAGTAATTTCCGTTTCGGGATTATAGTGAGCATTATAGAGGAAAGAAATCTTTTCACTGATTTTTAACCGTAAGTCATATATCCCCGGCATGGGAGCATATTGATTTTTCCCTTGTTTCATGTAAAATCCGACGAGGTCAATCAGTTCGTCGTAAGTATTAAAATCAGGAAAACCTTGCGATAAATTAATGGCATCATAATCGTTTGCCATTTTTGTCATAACTGCGAAAATGCTGGTATCTACCTCAGGTAATTTCGAATTAATCTTCATATGTTATAATTTTCGTTAAAAACAAAAGTAAGAATTCATTAATAATTTCGTTTCTTTGTGGGGAACAAAATTTATTTTTAAAAACACTTTTTTAATTAAATGGGTGAAATTCAGAAACAAGCCATAAAGGGAACAATATTCAATTATATCGGTATTGTTTTAGGATTTTTGTATGTCGGTATCTTATTTCCAAGACTGCTAACACCTGAGCAGATTGGACTATTAAGTGTTTTAGTCGCATATGCAACCATTGCAATGCAGTTTTCCAGCTTAGGATTTAATGCAGTTACTACGCGGTTATTTCCATATTTCAGGAATAAAGAAAAGAAGCACAACGGTTTTATGATGATTGGCATCTCGGTGCAATCTATCGGTTTTATTGGTAGTAGCATTGTTTTATTGGTTTTACACTATTTTCACTTACTCAACAGCAAAGGCAATCCCTTGTTCGACCAATATTTCTATATTATCTTTTGGTTGCTTTTTGCTATGTTGTTTTTCAATTTCTTTGATAATTATTTTAAGGTATTGTATAACGCTGTTATCGGAACAGCTCTGAAAGAGTTCACTCAGCGATTGTTTATTTTCATTTTTATTATTTTCATTTACTTCCACCTGATAGACTTTGGTACTTTTACAATTCTATATGCAACAGCTATTACCATTCCTTTATTAATTATTATCTTATTGTTAATTAGACGAAAGGAATTTTTTCTGTCATTTCCCAAAACACCAATTTCTTCCAAGCTGAAAAAAGAGATGAGAACGGTGGCATTATTCTCTATCATCTCCGGTTTTGCAGGTGTTTTAACGCTAAACATTGACCGGATTATGATTCAAGCTTATGAGGGTTTGAGTCTAACAGGTATTTATACCACCATGTTTTTTTTCGGAACACTCGTATCTATTCCCGCCAGATCGCTAATCAAAATTTCTTCGACTTTTGTGGCAGAGGCATGGAAAGAAAACGATGTAAAATTAATTGATACTATCCTAAGAAAAAGTGTACTAAACCAAACAATTATAGGCATCTTACTTCTCGTAGGACTTTGGGTAAATATTGATAATATCTTAGCTATCCTAAAACCGGCATTTCTGCCGGGAAAATATGTAATTCTCGTTATTGGCATTGCCTATCTTCTAGATATGTTTTCAGGCGTGTCTAATATTGTTTTAGGCACCTCAAAATATTTTAGGTTCGGGACTTATTTTATTGCTTCACAATTTATATTGGTAATAATTGCTAACCTGATTTTTATTCCTCTCTATGGTATCGTTGGTGCTGCTATCGGCTCGTTGATTGCCAAGTTGGTATTTAATTTTTTGAAAATGATGTTCCTTTACAGAAAATTACGGTTATTCCCTTATTCCGTCAATCTTTTTATAATTATCCTGTTAGGCGGTGTCGCCTATTTAGCGGCTTATTTCTTGCCATCGCTTGCTAATCCGTATTTTGATGCAATATTAAAAGGCAGTGTTGTTACTGTAATTTTTATTGGGATATTGTATTTACTGAAAATATCGGAAGATATTAATATAGAAATTAACCGGATTATTAAAAGAATTATTCATTAAGAAAACTTCTAAATAAATATTTTAACTTTGCAAAAAATTCCTAACCATTGTTTTTAGAAAATAGAAATACGCCCCGTTGGATAATTCTGATATTTGATATTTTTCTTATCTTTATCTCTGCTATCATTGCTTATTTGCTACGGTTCAACTTTAAAATTCCGGCAGATTATCTTCAATCGCTGAAATTTATACTTCCTTTTATCCTGATTATTCGTACCATTGGTTTTATCATTGGCAGAACTTATGTAGGAATTGTTCGTTATACCGGCAGTCGCGATGCAGAACATATTTTTATTGTCCTTTTCTCCGGCAGTGTCATTTTTGTCCTTAGCAATTTATTAGGAAAATATATTGGCAGTTTACCTTATTTTATTCCATTCTCTATTGTTATTATCGAACTGCTGGTCAGCACTTTTCTGATGGTTTCTTACCGTCTTATTGTTAAATCTTTTTTCCATGAATTGTCAAACTCATCAAAGGAAAAAGTTAATGTCGCCATTTACGGAACAGGAGAGCTGGCATCTATTACCAAACGAACTTTTGATCGTGATGCAGAGAATAAATTACGAGTCGTTGCATTTTTTACTGCCGACACAAAAAAAGCAGGACATAAACTGGAAAATGTAACTATCTACAAATCTGATGATCTGGAAAAAATAATTGAGAAACAAAAGATTCAACAGTTTATTTTCACAAAAGAACAAATACCGTTTGATGTCAAAAACCGTATCCTCGAAACCTGTTTGGCTCACAACATAGAAATAAAAACACTGCCCGATGTTAAGGAATGGATTAACGGTGAGTTAAGTTTAAATCAAATCAAAAAATACAAGATTGAAGATTTGCTCGAACGAGATGTCATTAAACTCGATAAAGACACCATCAAGAAAGATATTTTGAATAAAGTGGTAATGGTTACGGGAGCTGCCGGTTCTATTGGCAGTGAAATTGTAATTCAACTGCTCTCTTTTAAGCCGCAACTTATAATCCTGTTTGACATCGCCGAAACGCCACTTTATGAAATAGACATCAAACTTAGAGAAAAATATCATTTCCAAAATTTTAAGCTTATAGTTGGTGATATTCGTAACCGTGAACGCGTAGCATATATTTTAAATCGCTATCAGCCAAAAATAATTTATCATGCAGCAGCACTGAAACATGTTCCTTTGATGGAAATCAATCCGGCAGAAGCTGTAAGCACTAATGTGTTTGGTACGAAAGCACTTGCCGAAGAAGCAATTAAAGCAGGTGTTGAAAAATTTATAATGATTTCTACCGATAAAGCTGTAAATCCGACAAATGTAATGGGGGCAACCAAACGGGTAGCCGAAATCTTTACACAAACTCAAAACAGTAAGGATGGAACTCGATTTATTGCTACACGATTTGGCAATGTATTAGGTTCTAATGGTTCGGTAATACCACGATTTCGCGAACAAATAGAAACAGGAGGTCCACTGACATTAACAGACCCTGAGGTAACACGATTCTTTATGACGATTCCAGAAGCTTGCCAGTTGGTTCTGGAAGCCGGCTCTTTGGGGCAAGGCGGCGAGGTTTTCATGTTCGATATGGGAAAATCCGTAAAAATTATAGACTTGGCTAAGAAAATGATAAAACTTTCCGGTTTAGAACTGGGTAAAGACATTCAGATAGTTTTTACGGGCTTACGACCGGGTGAAAAATTATATGAAGAGCTTATCTACAAAGATGAAAATCACTTACCTACACCACACAAAAAGATAATGATTGCCAAAGTTAACAGCTACAACGAAAATGAAATCCAAATCCGGCTAAATGATTTATGGAGAGCTTTGGAAAGTTTTGATAATTACCAAATAGTAAAACAATTGAAAAAAATTGTTCCTGAATATATCAGCAATAATTCTCCTTACGAAGTATTAGACTAAATGAATAGAGCTATACTATGTTTTCTGATCATCATACAAAGTTTTTACACAAAGTTCCGGTACAAATCAGGTTTAATGATGTGGATATTGCCGGACATGTAAATAATGCCATATATCTTCAATATTTGGATTATGCCCGCTTGCGTTATTTTGAACAGGTTTTTGACGACACGATTGAATGGCGAAAAAAAGGACTTGTTTTAGCTAAAATTGAAATAGAGTTTTTTGAATCGGTTTTCCTTGACGATAAAATATTTGTACAAACCAAAATTGAGAAAATAGGCAATAAAAGTATTTATATGCACCAACATATTGTCAAGGGAGACAAGGAAAATGAAACACTTATTTCTTGCTGCACTTCAATATTGGTAGGATATGACTACGAAAATAAGATATCGTTGGCAATTCCACAAGAATGGAAAAATAAGGTACTTGAATTTGAAAAAAAAGTTCAGATTAAATAGTGCTCTGATTAATTATATCAGATTTATTTTTTTACTTTGGTTGTTCTGGTTGTTCTGCGACCTTTCTTTGCTTTGGCTTCCAGCATCCGTTTTTCTTCTTCCTGTTCTTTAAGTAGAATCTCTTTGAACTTACCACCTAACTCTTCTAAAATATTGTGTGACAGCGGACGATCAATCAGTAATCTGCCACAATGTTCACAGACAATAATCTTTTTATGTGAGTGAATATCAACTTGGCGTTGAGGCGGTACCTTGTTGAAACAACCACCACAAGCATCCCGTTCAACACGAACGACTGCCAATCCATTGCGGGCATTCAACCGGATGCGTTTATAAGCTGCCAACAGGCGAGGTTCAATATTTTTAGCAATTTCCTCTGATTTTTTTAAAAGCTCTTTTTCTTCTTTTTCTGTTTCTTTTTCTATACTGTTAAGTTCTTTTTTCTTAAGCAACAATTCCTCTTTTTTTACTTCTAACTCTTTTTTGGCTACCTCCACCTGTTCAGTTAATAAACTAATCTCTTCTTTTGCTTCTTTTATTTTCTTATTGGACAATTGTATTTCAAGCTCCTGAAATTCAACTTCTTTTGATAAAGACTCATATTCGCGGTTATTACGAACATCATGCAATTGTTCGTCATATTTTGCTTTTAATTTTTCTGATTCCTTAATCTTGTTTTTGTATTCTGCAATATTGTTATCAATATTAGCCAATTTCTCATTAAAATTGTCAATCCGTGTAACCAATCCTTGAATCTCATCTTCCAAATCTTCAACCTCAAGGGGTAATTCACCACGAAGAATACGGATATCATCTAGCTCAGAATCAAATAATTGTAACTTGTAGAGTAATCTCAGTTTTTCTTCAACACTTAATTCCGCAATATCCGGAGTTGCTTGTTTTTTTGTTGCCATAATCTATAAATAATTAATAGGATTAGTATTTATTTTGCTCAAACGAGGTGCAAAAGTAGAAAATTTATTTTGAATAAGTGCAAAAAATATTTCTTTGGTAAATTGTTCACTTTCATAATGTCCTACATCGGCAATTATTATTTTCTTGTCTGCATCAAAAAACTGGTGATATTTTACATCTGAGGTGATAAAGATATCAGCTTTTTGCACAATAGCAGTTCGTAAAAGAAAAGCCCCTGTTCCACCGCAAACAGCTACTTTTTTGATGGTGTCCTTATGAAAATCGGTATAACGGATTCCGCCACCTAAAACAGTTTTAATTTTCTTTAGAAATACTGAAGGTTCAATTTCATCAGCAAGTTCTCCAATAATGCCCGAACCAAAATTTTCTTGCGTATTCTCTATCTTGAAAATATCGTATGCCACTTCTTCATAAGGATGGACTTCTAAAAGAGCATAAATTATTTTATGTTCAAGATGTTTCGGAAAAATAGTTTCTATTCGTATTTCTTTTTCAAAATGAAGCTTATTTG
Source organism: Bacteroidales bacterium (assembly GCA_027073875.1). Lineage (GTDB taxonomy): Bacteria > Bacteroidota > Bacteroidia > Bacteroidales > JALTDM01 > JALTEO01. The sequence continues at coordinate 2,484 of JALTEO010000191.1, read as the reverse complement.
GTGTGCCTGAAAAACCATGTGTTTTCTCGTTTCCACGAAAGCTGCCGGTTCCCTGTACAGTAAAACTTGTTTTGTCGTAGTTGCCAATAACACCGGCACCGGCACTGAACAATGCTTCTTTTACTTTTTGTTCGTGCGAAAGGGGAACGAAAGTAACTAATTTACGCAAAGTGTCTGTGAGCGGAAGAAGCGGTTTGGTATTGTGTAAATCAAAAAGTTTTGCCAGATGATAGTTGGTTCCAATAGCAGAATTATCCGTATTGGTATGTGAAGCAATAATAGCAATGTTATTCTCAATAGCTTTAATAATGGTGCGTTCTTCAAATGATGAGCCCGTAAGTCGCTTAATTCCATGAAAAATAATCGGATGATGTGCCAAAATAACATTGCATCCGAGTGAAATTGCCTCATCAATTACTGCCTCGGTAACATCAAGTGTAACAAGCAGTCCTTTGACATGAGCATCCGGATTACCAATAAGTAAACCTGAATTATCATAAGATTCTTGGTAGGCAAACGGAAAAACCTCGTTTAAATAACTTGTGATTTCCTTAACTCTCGTCATCTTCTGAAATTTTTTCACGGAGTGCTATAAGTTGTTCTTTCAACTCTGTTAGTGTACTAATTACCTGAAAATTATCTAATCGCCTGCTCTTCGGCTTCTGCATCTCTTTGATAGCTCCGGGAATCGTCATTTTTTGTTCTTTCAGTAAAAAATAAACTTTTTGTATCTCTGCTATCTCTTTGCGGGTATAAGCCCTTTCATTATTTCGTCGTTTAGGAGAAATTGACGGAAAATGACTTTCCCAAAACCGGAGTGTTGATTCTTTAATAGAAAATAATTTGGCAACTTCACCGATGGTGAAAAAGAGTTTTTTTTCAGGCAGATTTATTTCCGGCATTTTACAAAAATACTAATCTAATGATTTACCTCCGGACATTGATGACAATTCAATCATTCTGTCATAATCTTCCGGCGACAAATCTCTAAAAAAGAAATTTATGGGATTAATCGGTATATTATTTTTCCGAACCTCGTAGTGTAAATGTGGACCAGTAGATTTTCCTGTGTTGCCAACCAATCCGATTATTTGTCCTCGTTTTACTCGTTGTCCTTCTTTCACTAAGATTTTGCTCATATGAGCATATTTACTTTTATAGGAAAATCCATGATCTATTTCAACTTCTTTGCCGTAACCGCCATGAGTGTTTGCTGCTTTTACAACAATACCATCGCCTGTTGCATGAATGGGTGTACCTGTATGAGCTGTAAAATCAATGCCATCGTGGTGTTTACGAACACCATAAACAGGGTCTATACGATAACCAAAATAAGAAGCAATACGCGTCAGGTCTTTATTAAGAATCGGTTGTATAGACGGTATTGAGCGTAACATCTTTTCCTTATTGTTCAAGAGACGAATTACTTGATCATAGGATTTACTCTGAACATATAACTCTTTGGTTACTTTGTCAATTCGTTTTGCTGTATTGATAATTAAATCAGAGTTGTCATATCCTTCCAGATTTTCGTAGCGATTACTTCCTCCGAACCCACTTTGTCGTACAGCATTAGGAATAGGATCAACATCAAAAATGGAACGGTAAATATTATCATCACGAAATGCCAAATTATCAAGCACCTTGTCAATCTTATCTATTTTCTTATTAAAAAGAAGAAGTTGTTGTGCATATTGATGATTCTCCCGTTTTAGTAAAATTTCTTCCGGAGAGTCGTAAAAATAATAAAAAACAGATATAAAAATTGCAGAAAAAATAATTGCAATTACAGTATGAGGGATTAACTTGATAAGATATTGTAAAAAAGTCCTACGATCTTTCTTAATAGAAAGAGTCTCAAGGTCATAAATAAATTTCTTGTGTGCCATAAATCAATTTTCCGAGTGCAAAGATATAACATTTATCAACTTGTCAAGAATTTTAACATTTTTTTAACAATTAAAAACTTGCAAATTAATCATTTCGGTCTTAAAAAAGAACATATCTTTGTCCTTGTGAAATGGCTTTCTTACATATTATTATCTATCGTTTTCTTTTTAGCCATCGGAACTTCGGGACTTTTCTTTTGGCAATTGCATCAAATTAAGTCTTCTGCCAATAAAGAACTTACCGAAAATGAACATACGAATTTACTTTCTTTTCGTTTTAACCAAAAGGCATTTTCTGAATTAAACTGGATTGAAAAAGGTAAGGAATTCAATTTTGCCGGAAAAATGTATGATGTGTTTTCCATTCGGGAAGAAGGCAACATGATTACGGTTTATTGTTCCTATGATACACGGGAAACCCAATTACGAAAAACTTTTGAGAATTTATTGTCCGGAGCATCAACAAAAGGACTACCCTTACGGCAATTGGTAAAAATTATCGGGCAAAAATATTTTTCTAATCCTGTGGCTTTTTTCTCTGAAAATAATAAATTCATAAAAATAAACTTTAAACCTTATCTTTTTTCAAAGATTA
>JALTEO010000190.1 GCA_027073875.1 Bacteroidales bacterium | reverse complement strand
TTTTCGGGATTAACGAAATTCAATCCGTAAAGATATTCCGACGATGCTTTATCGAACGGAAAATGGTCAACAGCAATAGGATAATATTCCGAATCGGGATAAAAAGCAAAATCGTAAGTCTCGTGATTGCCCATTGCCGTATTCACGGGCAGGTAGTGTGCAAAGGGCGAAATAGTCTGTTTCCAATTGGCATATTGCAAGTTCATATCGGCAGCAGAAACGCCATAGCCCGTAATCAAATCGCCGGTAAACTGCATAAACTTAACTTTTTCTTGTGTTGCCAATGCCATAGCTTTTTTTACAATGTAAGCATTCGGACCGTAAAAGTTCCGCTCACCGCCTCCCTGTCCGCCACGGGAATCACTCAAGTAGGCAAACGAAAAGGGCTTGTTACTCCCCTTTGGCAGTGCCGTTTCAAAATGATAGGACTGCGACAATTTGCCGTAAACTACCGTGTAATCATACTTGGTTGCCGGTTGCAATCCGTCAATTAGTATTTCGTGGTTGGTCATTTCTTGTTTTTCGGTAATTTTTCGTCCGTCAACTTGTATGGTAGCCGCCACAGGCATACTGGTACTGAACGAGATAACACAACTGCTGTCAGTCAATTTATTGATAAAAGTACCTTCGGTAATAGCAGGAATTACATTAAACTGTTTTCCGTCATATTCAAAACTGCCAATGCCGTCATACAAGATAACACCGGCTTTTGAAAATATCCGGAAGCCAATGGTTCCCGTACCTTTTGTCTCCCAGTCAATCATATCATACTTGCCTGCCAGTCGTTTGATTGGAATTTCGGCAATACCATTTTCAATTTTGGCTGTCCGCTTAAAATACACCGGCATCGGGTAGCGGCTGTCACCATATTTGATAAAGCCGTAGGCAATCTGTCCCGTAAATTTATTATCCTTAAACCGGATGTGAAGCCCGTTTTCCGTACCACTCATATTGTACCCCAAAATAATATCTCCCGGTAATTTCGCGTCGGGATGATAGGCGGGAATTTCTTTTCCGTTCAATTTCAGTTGCAAATGCCCACTGCCGTCATACGACAAATTGGTGTAAACTTTTGGAATTTCCTGCGAAACGCCGTTAAATGTAATTAGTGCCATCAAAAGCACCGACAATAAAAACCGTAACCTCTTCATTATTAATTATTAATTGTTAATTATACATTGATTAAACTCTTGCTTTCGGCTCAATATCCATAGGCGAAAAATCATTTTCCAAAAACTTGTAATAACCTGTCTGAGCGACCATTGCGGCATTATCTGTGGTAAACTTTGGTTTTGGGATGTAAACCTGTAATTTTTTTTGTTCCCCCAATCCGGTTACAGCTTTCTTGAGAGCCGAATTAGCCGCTACGCCACCGGCGATTCCAATTCGCTTGATGCCTGTTTGTTCTATGGCTTTTACAAATTTATCCATCAAAATTTCCACAATAATCTTTTGTGCCGATGCCGCCAAATCATTAAGATTTTCCTTGATAAAGTCCGGATTTTCGTGCATTCTGTCACGCAAGAAATACAGAAATGAAGTCTTGAAACCGCTGTAACTGTAATTCAAATCGGGAATTTTTGGTTTTGCAAATTTGAATGCATCAGGATTGCCGTCTTGTGCCAGCTTATCAATAACGGGACCTCCAGGATATGGCAACCCCATAATTTTGGCACATTTGTCGAATGCCTCGCCAGCCGCATCGTCAATGGTTTTTCCCAATACTTCCATTTTCAGGGGGCTGTCCACACGCATTATCTGCGTATGACCACCGGAAACCAACAAGCACAAAAACGGTGTCTCGGGTAAAGGCGTATTATCATCCTTTTCCCGTGCAAACAATGCCAAGATATGTGCCTGCAAATGATTGACCGCAATAATGGGAATGCCCAACGACAACGCCAATCCCTTGGCAAATGAAGTGCCTACCAACAACGACCCCAACAACCCGGGGGCTTGCGTGAAAGCAATACCGGAAAGTTCGTTTTTACTTACGCCGGCATCTTTTAGTGCCACATCTACCACCGGCACAATATTGGACTGATGTGCACGCGATGCCAGTTCTGGAATTACACCGCCATATTTTTGGTGAACTGCCTGTCCTGCAATTACATTCGACAATATTTTCCCGTCACAAATAACTGCTGCCGAGGTGTCGTCGCACGAACTTTCTATGCCTAAAATGGTTATGCTCATTGTTAATAATTCGTGGCAAATTTACAGTAAATTTCCGCTTTACAAGGAAATTTCAAATACAAGAACAAATATTTAGGGGTGATCTAAGTACATGATGAAAATCAGCAGTAGTCTTTAGGTGTTTTCAAGTTATTGATTTTGATGATTCTAGATAATTTATTGAGTCCTTGTTTAAAGGAATTGTATGCTTTTGTTGAAAAATATAATCGCTTGTATTTTATGCCGATTGCATATTCAATATAGATACTGTGTCAATGATCAAATCTTTTTTGTGCTAATTTTAATTCGTTTCGGTATAAAATGCTAATTTTATTCTCATATTTGGTGTTAATATATTAGATGTTTTTGTTGTGTTGGTTTATTC
>JALTEO010000189.1 GCA_027073875.1 Bacteroidales bacterium | reverse complement strand
GCAATAAATTGATATCTGTATTTTTTTTAACTTCATTTAAGAAATATATAGGCATTATTTGTATCCTAATTTTTTTAAGACATCATCACTCCTGTCATATTTTGGGTTTGTATAGAGCAAGATAGTTTTGTCTGATACATCAAAAATCATATCATAATTACCTTCAGCAGCAATATCTTTAACAGCATTGAAAATATCATCTTGCAATGGTTTAATTAGTTCTTGCCGTTTTTTATATAATTCGCCTTCAACGCCAAAATAATGTTTTTGTAAATCTTTGGCTTCTTTCTCTTTGTCAACAATGGCTTGTTGTCTTTTTTTCTTCATGTCTTCGGTTAATAAAACCTTTTCAGCTTGATAGTCCTTGTACATTTTATCTACCTCGCCATACACCTTTTCAATTTCCTTTTGCCATTGTGCAGAATATTGATCAAGTTGTTGTTTTGCGGCATCATAAGCCGGAATATTTTTCAAAATATATTGACTATCAATGTAAGCAAATTTTTGGGAAAATCCGCTAATTGAAAAAACGATTGCTGTAAAAATTAAGACTATTTTTTTCATGATATTAAATTTTAGGTTAAAAGTTTTGCCCGATAATAAAATGGAATTGTCCTTTATTAGCACCCGGACGATTTGGCACATCATCAAAACCATACCCCCAGTCAACACCCAATTTACCAAACATGGGCAGAAAGATTCTGACTCCTACACCGGCCGACCGATAAACATCAAATGGATTATAAGTTTCAAAGTCATGCCATGCATTTCCTGACTCAAAAAATGTCAGAGCATATAAAGTTGCCTGTGGATTTGGCGAAATGAGGTAACGCAACTCAAATGTAAATTTGTCGTAAATGTTACCACCATTGTTTGGTGTCAAAGAACCATTCTCGTAGCCCCTAAGTGCTATTGTTTCCATGCCGTAAAGGTTGTAAGTCATTAAACCGTCACCCCCAACATTGAAACCTTCGAAAGGTGCCGGACCAATATCACGATTATACAATCCTTTAAATCCGAATTCACCTTTAGATTCAAACACCAATTTTCTTGCCAAACTTGTAAACCACGCACTTTTAAATTTCCACTTATGGTATTCAATCCACTTATACTTTTCTTTGTCAGGCAGTTGAGTATAGTCTATGTCTTTTTTGCTAAGTAATGAATAGGGTGGTGTTAATTGTAATGAAATTGTAAAATTGGAACCCCTTCTTGGGAAAACAGGTTGGTCGGCAGAATTTCTGGAAAATGCCGTTAGAAAACTTAGATTATTGGATTGACCATTGTTATACGAAAATAATTGCTGATAAGAATAATTATCCAAATTGTAAATTTGATAACTTACTTCGTTGTATAAACTGAAATAATCATCAGGCCATTTTAAGCGTCTGCCCAAACCAAGGGATGCACCTGTAATTTTCATTGTTTGGCGATTTTCTGATGATTTATCGACACCATTTGAAAAGACCGTATGATAAAGCGAAAGAGTCAATGAATTGGGTTTTTTACCACCAAGCCATGGCTCAACAAAGGAAAAATTATAGCCCTGATAATATAACCCGTTAGATTGTGCTCGTATGCTAAGTCGTTGTCCATCACCTGTTGGCAAAGGACTCCATGCATCTTTGTTGAAAATATTTCTAAGTGAAAAATTGTTAAATGATAATCCTAAAGTTCCAACAATCATTTTTGCTCCCCAACCACCTGAAAGCTCTATCTGGTCGGAAGGTTTTTCTGCTACGACATATTGTAAGTCAACAGTTCCATCTTCAGGATGAGGTGTGGGATTAACATTTAGTTTCTCAGGGTCAAAATATCCAAGTGTTACTAATTCTCGCTGTGTTCGCATAATCTTAGACCGGTTGTAGAGTTCTCCCGGTTTTGTTCTAATCTCGCGTAAAATAACATGGTCGTTAGTTTTTGTGTTACCAATTACCGTAACTCTGTTTATTCTTGCTACTTTACCTTCGTATATCTGAATCTCAAGATCGATAGAGTCTCCGTTGATAGAGGTTTCAATAGGATTGATAGATGAAAACAGGTAGCCATTATCTTGATAAAGAGAGAAAATCCCTCGCTCATTCATATATAAATTGTCATCTAACAATTTTTTGTCATATATATCTCCTTTTTTTATTCCTAATAATTGTGTCAGCATTTTGGAGGAATATTTTGTGTTGCCCGACCATGTAATGTTCCGAAAAAAATACTGTTTCCCCTCATAAACTTTTATCAATATATCAATTAATTTGTCATCAAGTATGACCATAGTATCTTTAAGAATCTTAGCATCACGATAGCCCAATTCGTTATATTTAGCAATTACTTTATTTAAATCATCCTTATAGTCAGCTTCTTTGTATTTTGATGCTTTAAAAATCCGATACCATTTTTTTGTTTTAGTATCTTTCATTGCCCGTTTTAATTTTTTTGATGGTAATACTTGATTGCCGGAAAAAATGATGTCGTGAATTTTTACCCGTTCCTTTTTGTTAATATCAAAAGTGAGAGAAACATGATTGGGTACATTTGGATCATCTTTTTTGATAATTTTAACATCAGTAAACAAAAATCCTTTATCAATAAAATAATCTTTTATAATATTAGTAGAATTATTTAGTATATTATCGGTAACCTGCTTTCCATGAGATAGGTGAAGCTTTTCTTTAATGTCATCGGATTCTCCTTTTGAAATACCCTTAAATGAAAAAGTTGAAAGTCGTTGTCGTTCTTTAAGCTGAATCTCTAGAAAAACAGACTCGTTAACTACTTTTTTCACAACAATCTTAACATCGGAAAACAGTCCTTGTTTCCATAATAAGTTAATGGCTTTGGCAATTCGTTCACCGGGAATCTTTATTGTTTGTCCAACAGATAACCCTGTTAAATTTATCACAATAGACGGATCTACAAATCGAATACCGGTTACCTCAATCCCCCCAATTTCATATTCCTTTGGCGAATAATAATCTACATCAAAAACTCCTGCTTCTTGTCCATTTACAATGTTTACAAAAAGTATTAAAAGAAATATTAGAATCTTATTTTTACTCATTGTTTATTTGTTCACTAATTTTTCCAAATCTTCGTTCTCGTTCCTGAAAATCAATAATTGCCTTAAAAAAATCTTCCCTTCCAAATTCCGGCCATAATTTATCAGTAAAATACAATTCAGTGTAAGCAATTTGCCATAATAAAAAATTACTTATACGATATTCTCCACTCGTCCGAATTAACAGTTCAGGGTCTGGGAAAGCAGCAGTCATCAAATGTTGTTGAATTATTTCTTGATTGATATCTTCTGATTTTATTTTCCCTGCTAATACTTCTTTTACAAGATTTTTTGTCATTTCTGTAATTTCATGTCTTGAACCATACGAAAGTGCAATAATTAAATTTAAGCCTGTGTTATTTTTTGTTTTTTCAATAGCATACGAAATCTTTTTTTGCACATAATCAGGTAACGATAAAAAATCACCAATAGTATTTATCTTAACATTATTCTCGTGTAATTCGCCAAGTTCTCCATCAATTGCCGATATTAATAATGACATTAGTCCTTCTATTTCTGTTTTTGGGCGTTGCCAATTTTCTTTGGAAAAAGCATAAATGGTTAAATATTTAATGCCTATTTCAATTGATGCTTTAACGATTTCTTTTACTGTTTTAACTCCTTTTTGATGACCAAAGATTCTAAGTTTATTCTTTTTCTTAGCCCATCGTCCGTTACCATCCATAATGATAGCAACATGTTGAGGTAAATTATTGGAATCAATCTTTGTTTTAATATCAGTCATTGTAAATATAACAAGCCGTTCGTCCCGGCAAAAGTTTATAGGTAATAAAAAGCCCAAAGATAGAATACCAATCTGTATTACGGAAATTTCCGCGTTGTTTTAACGAATTTTTTTGTGATGGCTTTGTTACAATAGCAGGGTATAAGCGGTCTCCTGAAAGCTTGTCAATATAATCGGTAAAAGTTTTTCGGTAGCCCCACTCAAGACCTATTCCAAATCGTTTGCCAATATTTTGTTTATATCCTAATCCAAATGGAATACCAAAGATATAGGGATTTTCGGCATAAGAGGCAATGATAAAGCTAGCTCCTAAAAACGCATAAGGAGAATTTGGATATTTTTTCTTACCGATATGGTAGTTTTTAAAATTAAATTCTGCTTGAGCTGAAACATCTACTAAAGGTGTAAAAAAACTTCTATTCCGAAGTATTTGATAGCCGTAAGTAAAATCTTTATCAGTGCCTGAAAGAGAAGACATAATGAGACTTCCCCGAAAAGCCCATCGTTTGTTTAAATTAAAACGATACAAAACACCATAAGAAGGATTGACCTGATAAAATAAGCGGGCATAATTAATATCTCCTTGGTAATAAGCTCCTCCAAAAAATATTCCCATATCTACTTTCTTTTGAGCAAGAGCAGAAAAACTAAAAATTAGAGATACCAAGAAAATAAATTGTTTCATATTGAAATAAACGCAAAATCTTAATTAAAATTTTGGCAAACCGTTTCGAGATGTTCTGAGTTGTTTTATCAAATTAATATTAAAGAAGAAATAGGAGTCATTTCCTTTAGAATAGATATCGGAATGATTATCTAAATAGTCGGTAAGCGTATATCGATTACCAAATTCAAGGCCTAATTTCCATTTTCGGTTAATGGCATATTTAAATCCTACACCAAAAGGAAATGCCATAGAAATAAGGGAATAATCTTCTCCTTTGCTTGTAGGAGCTTGACATGTTGGCTTCGACCACTTACCTCCTTTGTGAGTGGCTACTTGTGGTGAAAAGTAGATTCCTCCAACCCCTGCAAATATATAGGTATTAACAAATAAGATATTAAAATTTCTTCCTCCTCTGAAATGTGAGAAAGTATATAGCCTTCCAAGTCGTTCTTTTACAATAGAGTATTCTCCCTGAATAGAAGTTTCAAGAAGTGGTGTTCTCGAAATAACATTTCTATTTTCACGCCCCTGATATGTTGTTAAATAATCAGCTGCTTTTAAATAAGTAAAAATTGTACTGAATTTTAAAGCAAACTTTTCTTTAAGTTTATATCTGCCACCAATACCAATAAGTGGACGCGTAGTTGTAATTTCAATATCTTTCACAAAATGAGTTCCCGGAGCATTTGCCCCACCTAAATCAGTAAATGCGGTAGACGCTCCGGTAATAATTATTGCTTCGTATCGTGATCTTTTCCATAATTGGGCATTACTCAATTGAATACCCAAAAAGAAAAGAAGTATGATTAAAATATTTTTTTTCACAAGCATTTCTTTAATCAACTTACAAAGATATTATTTTGTTTTAACCTAGCCAAAAATTAATAAAAAAGTTTTGGCAAGCCTCGTCTTGTTTGTCGTAATTTATAGGTTAAAGTAATTGTCATAAACATATAGGAATCTTTGTCTCTTGCATCTCCGCGTTGTTGTCCTGCTGCTGTCCATCTGGGATTTCCACTTGATGGATCTGCCAATTGGGCAGCAATATTACCATATTTCTCCCTAATCATTTGATTATCAAAATAAGTTGTACTTACATCATCAATATAGTCGGTAAATGTTTTTCTAACGCCATATTCCAATCCAATACTCCATTCTCGGTCTAAAGCATATTTGAAGCCAATACCATAAGGAATTGCAACTTGAATACGGGAATACTTTTTCCGAGTAGGTATTAATCCTTGTCCTTCAGTGCCAAGTGGCTGAAGATTGTACCATTTTCCATTGAGTTTTCCCTGCGGGTTAAACCAAAAACCGGTAACACCAACAAAGAAATAAGTATTGACAGCAAACCCTTTAATGCCACGAACCCTTCTTAAATTATACCGATGACCTATTTGTTCACGAAGAATAGAATATTCTATCTGAGGACCAAATTCAATAATGGGAGATCTAAAGCGAAGGTTTCTATTGTGCCTACAGGTTTCGGTCGTTGTATTATCATCTCCATGCAAATACCCTAAATAAAGACCGGCTTTTACGGCAAGATCTTGTAAAATTTTGTATCGCATTCCTATAGAAAGCACAGGACGGGTTTGAGTTATTTCAAAATCGCGTAAGAAGTTTGTCCCCGCTTGATTTGCTCCACCTAACTCTCCTAAAAAATTTGTCCCGCCGGCACCATAAATAACTTCATATCGCATGCGTCGCCAACGGATAGATCTTTGAGCTTGAGATACACTTATGACTAGTAAAGAAAAAGAAAAAAAAAGGATAATATTTCGTCTTACTTTCATAAAGTTCTTTGTATCAAAGATACCAAAAAGAGCTTTTGGCACATTATAAATATTTGGCAAAAGTATCGTTTTTTTCTTTTAAGATAACTTTTTATGGTTTAATTTCTTATAGACTGTATTTAAATTTGTACGGATAGAAAAAACATTTGAAGCACCTGCAAGATTATATAGTGCACGACTGTAAGCAAAATAAAAATTAGAAATTTTAATGCCTGCTCCAAAAGAAAATCCAACTAATGCAGGACGAGTAGAAATTTTTAACTCTTGTCGCCTACGGTAATTATATCCTATCCCGACATAAAAATTTTTTACAGGAATAAATTCTATCCCCATAATAATATGTCGGAGAAATTTGTCGGAAGTTTTCAAAAATTTATTTTCTCTTTGAACGGTGGAAGAATCTAGAATTATATTCGTTTCAGCAATATCTAACGGACTATTGTAGGTTAAATCATATTTTGTCAGATTATTAAAAGTAAAACTAAGTCTAAAAGGAGCGTGTTTTATTTTTTTTGAAACACCAACTAAAATATCAAAAGGAAGAGATTCTCTATATTCAGGGTCATATCTTTTTATTTGTATCCCTAAATTTCTTACAACTGCTGCAAAAGAAAACTGCCTTTTGGGATTAAAATAGGTGATTCCGGCATCGACTGCTACGGCAGATGAGAAATAAGAATAATAGTTTGAATAGAGTGTCTTGAATGTTGCTCCAATTGTCCATAGCGAATCCAAAGGTTTTGCCCAATATAAATTCAAATCATAATCAGACGCTGTAAAATCACCTGATATTACTCCGGTTGCATCTGCTTTAATAAATTTACCGTAATTTAAATAATGAAGCCCTATTCCAAAGTTTCCGTATTTATCAAAATGATGAGCATACGATACATAGCCAAAATTAATATCTGCCACATAATTGACATAATTCATCACCAAGTTGTTATCCATTGAGTCGTTTAGCAACGAAGGATTGTGAAACACCATCCCGAGATCATTGTCGGATGCAGTTAAGTTTTCACCTCCCAAAGCATTTACTTTTGCATTATTAGTAATGGTCAGAAACTGAAAAGAATGAGTCCCTCCAATTTGACTAACACCAATAAGTGAGGTAAAAATAAAAATAACAGCAAGTGACTTTTTTAACATATTAAGACCATAATCAGATAGAAACGAAAAATAATATTGTTTAGTATAACTTTATTCAATTACCGAATAATCACTTAAGCTGAATTCATCTAATTTGCCCTTTATTTGAGCATAGGCACCAATCATAGAATTCGTAATATTGGTATTCTCAAGTATGGCAAACCGTTGAATAATTGAATTGCGGATAATACTTGAATGAATCACAGCCCCCTTTTCCAACGAAACAAAAGGACCAACGACTGCATTATTGATTTCAACATCGTCAGCAATATAGCACGGTGGAATAATTACAGCATTTTTCACTTTTGACTTTGAAGAAATAAAATTGCCACCTTGAATTTTCAGAAGGTTTAAATTTGTAGAAACTGTTGCATTTTTGTTTCCGCAATCAAACCAGTCATCAACTTGAACGGCAGAGAATCGGGAACCTTTTTTTGTGAGAGACTGTAAAACATCTGTCAATTGATATTCGCCGTTTACCATCTTACGGGCTTGGATTAATTCATCAATTTCCGTTTTTAACTTTTCACCATCTTTAAAGTAATAGATACCAATAATCGCTAAATCAGAGACAAAAGATTTAGGTTTTTCGATAAATTCCTGAATGATATTATCTTTATCAACTTTTACTACTCCAAACGCAGACGGATTATCAACTTGCTTTACCCAAATGCTGCCATCGGAATTGTTTTTGATGTTAAAGTTGGCTTTAAATAAGGTATCGGCAAAAGCAACAACAATTTTCCCCGTCATTATTTCTTGTGCACAGAAAATAGCATGAGCTGTTCCTAATGCTTCATCCTGATAAAATATTTTACCTTCGGCACCGAATTTCTTGGCAATGTTGAGGAGTTGTTTTTCTACTTTTTCGCCAAAATTACCGATGACAAATGCGATGACCTCTATCGGCTCGGTTAGCGTTGTAGCAACTTCCTTAACCAAATGTTCCACAATCGGTTTGCCTGCAATCGGAATCAATGGTTTTGGTGTGGTAAGTGTGTGGGGACGCATGCGTTTCCCCATGCCTGCCATTGGAATAATTATTTTCATCTGTTTATTTCTTTAGTTTTTAAAGTTCATAAAGTTGAAAGTCTGTAAAGTTTTTATTCTTTTATTTATTCATTTCTAGTTATAACTTTTTATTG
>JALTEO010000188.1 GCA_027073875.1 Bacteroidales bacterium | reverse complement strand
AAAGGAATTGAAGGAAATGTATTTGCCTTTACATCGCGATAAAGATCAACAAGAGGTATTAACTCATGGGTTGTTATCGTTGCGTCTCCAATCTTGTAAGCGTTATCAAATGCTTGTCTAAATTGCTCTTTAAATTTTGTTATTTGTCCTGTTTGAGTTTCCATACCGTTTTTAACGCGCTGCTTATTTTGATGAGCCGACGACGGGAATCGAACCCATGACCTTCTTCTTACCAAGAAGATGCTCTACCACTGAGCCACGTCGGCGGGGGCTACAAATTTCATAGTATACCAATTTTATTAGCGATCTTTATATTCTAACATGTCAGAATATATGGACATTTATATTCTATTATAATAGAATATGTCTATGAATAGATACTTTTATTTAACCAATCCATGGTGGCAAGATGAGTTTTTTGACTATGGCATTATTCGTCCGTACTATGTTGACAAGCTAAAAAACGATTTTGATCAAAGACTAATTCAGATACTAACCGGCCTGCGACGGGTTGGAAAAACAACTATCTCTCGACAATTAATTTACACTTTAATAAAAACAGAGAAGATAAAACCAACACGAATACTGTTTTTTTCTATAGAAGAACCCTCAATAACAAAATTTCCTATTATAGATATTATTAATAGATTTCGCGCTGAGCATAATATTAAATCACGGGAAAAGATATTTGTTTTTATTGATGAAATTCAATTTAGAGAAAATTGGCAACAGGAAATAAAATCGTTATATGATAGTGAAAACATCAAGTTTGTTTTAACCGGGTCCTCAGCAATGCTTCTTTCAGATAAATTATCGTATTTGACCGGTAGATATCTTAAGACACGAGTGTTTCCCCTCAATTTTATGGAATATTTACGTTTTAAGAATATTAATCTTTCAAAAACGAACAATTATCTACTACAAAACCATTTGCAAGATTTTTTGGATAATGGTGGTATTCCAGAGTATGTCTTAAACAAAATAGATCGTTATCTAGAGACAACAGTAGAAAGTATTTTATTTAAAGATTTAGTTTCAAAATTTCAACTACGTAATCCCAGTATCCTTACTGATTTGATCTATCTTCTTGCGGATAGAGTGGGGACAACATCTAGTTCGCTAAAGTTGGCAAGAATTCTTGGAGTGAGCAAAGATACGGTTTTAACTTATCTAGATTATCTGGACAAGACATATATTACTTCTAAACTTAACAGCTACTCTTCTTCTAGGAACAAGGAGATTTATAATCCGCCTAAGATATATTTTGAGGATACGGGTATTGGCAATAAATATGCCAGTAAAATAAATCAAGGGGCGTTGGCAGAAAATGCGGTATATAACCATATTAAAATAAGCATTTTTGATAAATTAAGAATTAAATTTGGTTATTGGTATGAGAATCAGTCGGAAATTGATTTTATTATTGCTCATAAGAAGAAAAAATATTTTATCGAATCTAAATGGGTTAACAATATTGCCGAAATGAATTTCCATGGATTAGAAAAAGCCCTAAAAATTATCAATCCCGAAAAAGTCTTGTATATAACGAATGGGTTGAAAGGCAAGATGGAGGTTCGGGCCAATACGGTGTATTTTATTCCGTTATACGAGTTTTTACGAAAAGATTTATCAGTCTATATCAACGGTTTATAAGATAAGACCGCAAAGTTTTGGGGGTGACTGACGGGAGTTGAACCCGCAACATTCGCCTCCACAGGGCGACGCTCTACCAATTGAGCTACAGTCACCAATTTATCATATTATACCTGAAGAAATAGATTTTTGAGGAAGGTTATGTTAACCTTTTAAGGTGGGAAAATATTGGCGTCGCCTGGTAATTTTTTTATTTTTTCTGTTTCCTTTTCTCCTTCCTCATTTTGTTTTTGGCAAAGCTACCAGTTATTTTAGGAGCAAAGAGACGGTTAGAACAAGAACGAAAACATATGCCACCATCAATGGCGAACAAATAAAAGATTTTGTTGTCCATTTAGGAATAAATAAAGATGGAACGGTTGATGTTCGGGAAAAAATTATTTATGACTTTGGTTATAACTATAAGCATGGTATTTACCGTTACATTCCTTTTATTAAGGAAAATAAAGAAGGAGAAAAATTCATCTTAAAGATGAATGATTTTTCCGTTAATGATGAGAAAGGTAATTCTTATCCTTTTACCAAAATAACTGAGAATGATCGTGTTTTCCTTAAGATTGGCAAGGCCAATAAAATGATTACCGGCTTGCATACTTATATTATTCATTACAAGGTAGAAGGAGCCCTGACTTATTTTTCTGACCACAGCGAGCTTTACTGGAATGCGACCGGGAATGATTGGTCGGTGCCGATTAATCATTTTTCAGTTAGAGTGGTTCTTCCTGGTCCGGTTAGTCAAAAAACGGTTAAGGAAGTTTGTTATGCTGGTATTGTTGGTGATAATAGTTCTTCCTTTGGTTGTCAGGCAACTTATGCTGATAATGGCCTTTATTTTTTATCAAAACGAATCTTATTTTCCCATCAGGGAGTAACAGTAGCTGTTTCTTTCCCGAAAAACTGGGTGGCTTATTTGCCAGCAGAGAAATAT
>JALTEO010000187.1 GCA_027073875.1 Bacteroidales bacterium | reverse complement strand
ATCTTATTGAATGAGCCGGGGTGCGGATTGATTTGAATAACAGGTGTTTCAATTGTCTGAGTCAACTTGTTAACATATAATCCGACAACAAATTCTTGGTCATTCATATAGTCCAGCTCCATATAAATACCGCCTGCATTATACGAAAGAGGAAATACATCGGTGGTAGCACATTGAAACACAGGACGGTCGGGACTTAAATAAAAGGCACCGACACTCTCCGATGAATCCCGCGGGTCGGGAACCCGTTCCAAAGTCGTATCACTTTTCGATGTCAATTCCAATTTATAGCCGGGGTCTTCAAAAGTCTCAATCCATTTATTTAATCCATCTTGATACTTAAAGTTTGGCGTAATCTTAATTGTTTGCTGTTGCACAAAATCGGTATCTAACTCGTAAAACGAATAAAAAGGATAAATTGTTCTGCTGGAGCTGATTCCGTTGTTTTTTATGCCTGCTCTAACGGTTAAATGGTGTTTCCCTTCGGCAATTACGGGAAATTGAGCCGGCAATTGATAAACACCTAATCTATTGCCATCAAGATTTATCCACACATCTGTAATTTTTTCCGTCGTATGGTAACCGGAACTGGGTTGGGTAAGCGTAACGGAATCAATCTGAATATATGCAGGAATTTCTTCCGAAGGATTAATAATATCGCAGCCTGAAAAGAAGACTAAAAAAAAACCAAATGTTACAAAAAAGTAAATGAAGAATTTATACACAATATGATTTTATCTTGTAAGTTAAACGAGTCATTTTTGAAGATAGTATATAAGTGAAAAAATTATTTTGCAGGAATACAGTTCATCTTAATTTTTTCAAGAATTTCTTGGGCAACGGCAAGTGCCTCATAGCCGTCTTCAATAGTAACAGCGGGCTTTGTGTCGTGTTCAATGGCAGACACAAGTCCGGTTAGTTCCTGCTCAATGGCATTATTCTCCTTTATCTCGGGATTGAGATAATATATTTGTTTGATACCTTTTTCTTTTAAGTTGATATACATTGCCAACGGGTCGGTTTCCGCCTCTACTTGTTTCATCTTGATAACCTCCGTTTTTTTATTTAAGAAATCAACAGCCACATAAGCATCTTTTTGAAAAAAACGGATTTTTCGCATATTTTTCATTGACATCCGGCTGGCAGTTAAATTGGCAACACATCCGTTATCAAATTCAATACGGGCATTGGCAATATCAGGCGTATCGCTAACAACAGCCACACCGCTGGCACTGATTCGTTTAACTGATGATTTTACGGTGTGCAAAACAATATCCAAATCGTGAATCATCAAATCCATTACTACCGACACATCTGTTCCGCGAGGGTTGAATAATGCCAAACGATGATTTTCGATAAACATCGGATTATCAATATATTCACCGGCGGCAATATAGGCAGGATTGAACCGTTCCACATGTCCCACCTGAATTTTAACTTTTGCCTCGTGAGCTAATTTTACTAACTCTTTTGCTTCGTCAACCGTGGCAGCCAGAGGTTTTTCAATAAAAAGGTGCTTCGAAGAACGAATTGTTTTTAAGGCAATATCAAAATGCGATATGGTGGGGGCAACAATGTCAATAATATCCACACTGTCAATCAAAGAATCGACAGTTGGAAAATCGGTAACACCGAATTCCGAAGCAATTTCTGCTGCCCTATTTTTATCAATATCGTAAAATCCAACGACTTTCACCTGATTCATTCCCAACAAAATCTTTAAATGTATCTTGCCGAGATGACCAACGCCAACGACTCCAACCTTTAACATACGCAAATATTTCACGCAAAAATACGCCAATATGAATATTTTGACCTATTTTTAAACGCAATTTTTAAACATTGTTATCAACGGTAATGCAAGAAGATAATTTTTTCCAAAAAGGGAAACGGCAACAGTTAGTCAGACTGCTTGCACAGGAGGGTATCAGCGATAAACGCGTTTTGGAAGTAATGGCTGAATTACCAAGACATTTTTTTGTCAATACGACCTACGCTGACCATGCTTATGACAATAAACCATTGCCAATTGACAAAAATCAAACCATTTCGCAACCTTATACCGTAGCTTTTCAAACGCAACTGCTTTCTGTTGAGCAAGGCGATAAGATATTGGAAATCGGGACAGGTTCCGGATATCAGGCAGCCGTTTTATTAAAACTTGGTGCTAAAGTTTATTCCATTGAACGGCATAAAGTACTTTTCGACAACACCAAACAGTTATTTGATAAATTGGGGCTAAAAGTGCATTTGTTTTACGGGGACGGGTTCAAAGGGCAACCTCTGTTTGCTCCTTTTGATAAAATACTGATTACCGCAGCAGCACCCACAGTGCCCGATGAATTGCTAAAACAATTGAAAGTGGGTGGTGTTTTAGTGGTGCCTATTGACAATGGTAAATCGCAAACAATGACTTCATTTAAGAAAATTAATGATACTAATTTTGAGGTAAAAAAACATGGACAATTTTCGTTTGTACCTATGCTAAAAGGAAAAGAATAATACGATAATTTTAATTACGAATTATCAATTACGAATTAGGAATAAAAATGTGACAATTGAATAATTGAATAACTGAATA
>JALTEO010000186.1 GCA_027073875.1 Bacteroidales bacterium | reverse complement strand
CTAAATGAATTTTTGTTAAAAAAAGCAGGGAAAACTTGGGAAGAAGCATTAGAACCACAAGCAAGTTTTGATGAAATATCAAGAGAAGCGATTGAAGAATTTAAAATAGAAGCTACAAAAAGTGGTCGCTATCCGATAATTAAAAATGAAGATGATTTAAAAAACATTCTTTCTAACCTTCGGCTATATAAAAACAACGCCATAAAATGTTTAGGATTAGTGTTATTTGGAAAAGATCCGAGAAATTACATTATAAATGCTTATCTAAAAATCGGAAAATTCGGAAAATCGGATACTGAATTACTTTATCAAGACATTGTTGAATCAAATGTATTTCAACTACCTGATAAAACGATTGAGATTTTAGAAAAGAAATATTTTAAAAAATTTATTTCTTACACAGGTTTAAACAGAATAGAAAAATCCGAATATCCGTATGAAGCAGTGAGAGAAAGTTTGCTAAATGCCGTTATACACAAGAATTATTTTGGACCGCCCATACAAATAAGTATCTATGACGATAAATTTATGATTTGGAATCCGGGAGAATTACCGAATGAATTGACACTTGATGATTTAAAAGACAAACATGCTTCTTATCCTAGAAATCCAATTATTGCCGATGTTTTCTTTAAAGCAGGATTGATTGAAACTTGGGGGCGTGGAACACTTAAAATAATTGAAGAATGTAAAAAAGCCAGCCTGCCTGAACCTAAATTTGAAACAAGCAGTGGTGGATTTTCTGTTACATTTTTTAAAGACAAATTTACACAAGATTATTTGGCGAAATTAAACCTGAATGACAGACAAATAAAAGCCGTTGAATACTTAAAAAAGTCCGATTTTATTACTAACAGCATATATCAAGAAATTTGTAAAACATCAGAAAGAACTGCTTCAAGGGATTTAGAACATTTGACAGAAAAAAAAGTATTAATAAAAATCGGAGAGAAAAAAGGAACAAAATATAAATTAAATCATGGCGGATAAATGGCAAATATGGCGGATAAATGGCGGATAACGACTAATAAAACCCAGCACACAATAAATATAGTGCATACCGTAATTAGTTGTAAATATGAAGAAGATTAAGCTAAGCATTAAATCAAGATGTCGGTAAATAGAAAAATATAACTTTGAAACTGCGGCACGCACCATAGCCCAACCGTTAGAATAAAATTTTTTAAATATTCAATCCTTTTGGGTTATAAAAATGGACAAGAAAACTTTATTTTGAAAAATAGTTTTTACATCCCAAACTGATACAAGACCTTATTGTAAATCCTGCTCGGGTTTAGTGCTGAGAGGTTAAACACAAACCGGATTTTTTGCAGATAATTGTCCGTATATAAGTTGTTGGTTTCTGTCAATTTTTTTGAGCCGGTGATGGGGAAATAAATTTTCAGGATACCCGGAATCAGCTCGGCTTCAATACCTGCCTCATAGACCAACGGTGAGTTGAAAATGGCTTGTGCCTGTCCGAATGAAGCGACAGTAATGTATCCGTGCAAAAACCGCGGTGCGGGAAAGCTAGTACGGAACTGTGCCGAAACCAACCACGAATTGTCCTGAAACGGGGAATAATACCCGAAACCACCTTGGTCGTCGGCAAACTGTTGCGAAAAAAAATCGGTGCGGGAGTGAAAATAGTTTCTGGATAAAAACAATTGGTCGTAAGTCAAATCGTTGGTGCCGTCAATGCCGCTCAGCCGGAAATTCAGCACAGGGTTCGCAGCGTTGTTGTAGAGAAACGAGCCGGCAAAAAACCGTATGCCGGCAAAATGCCGCCGCCAGTCGTAAATCATTTTGTAGTTACCGTTTATCTGAATCCGAGAAAAATCTTTTCCCGTAAGTGCCTGTAATGAAACCGTATAAGGTGCTGTCTTGTTAGAGGAATATTGCGTAAAATTTATCCGGTTGTAATAGTTGTAGGTTGTTTTTCCGTAATAGAGTTGGTTTATCCAGTCGGTAACATACAGGTTGTCAATTTGCAAAAATTGGTGTGTGGCATCAAACTTTTTGCCGTCGAACAGAAACAGGATTTGTCCGTTATACCGTTGGTAATTCATCCGGGCATCGTTCCACAGGGCAAACTGCTGTGCCGAGAGTTTAAATTTTATCAGTCGCAAAAATGAGGTCTGCGGTTGAAACCAGTTGTAATTGACGGCACCCATTCCGGCAAACGGATTTTCTGAAAAACTGATGAGTGGCATTAATTGAAATTCTATCCGTTTCTTGAAAATTGCCGAATTGTAAAGTGCCAACCCAAGCATAAAATTATTGTGGCGGTTGCCTGCAATTACGGGGAAATAATAAAGCTGTCGCTGTGTCGGTTTTTCAAGGTTAAGCAAAAATGACATACGGAGGGGTTCCGTTTTTTTGAAAAGCCCTTTTCGCCGCGAGAAATTGTTGGTATTCGGTAATTCGTAGAGTTGTTGTTCGGGATTTAGCAGCAAATAATCATAGTTCCGGTTACTGTCGGGGATAGCCACAACTTGTTTTTTCGGAAATCCTTCAACCCACTGTTTACCGGTGAGTTTCCCGTTTTTGTAAAAACCGATTTCAAAAGGTGCATTTATTTTGCCTTTGTTCTTAATAATAACTTTATCTGCTTTGGCTTTGTTTACTTTGTAATCCGCCTTGTTTGATGTGGCTATGGTTTGGTCGAAAAACCACGACAAGTCTTTGCCGGTAGTTTGTTCAAAGCTTTTTTTCAAATCATCGGGGTAGGGATGTTTGAATTGCCATTTTTGGAAAAAATCGTGCATGGCTTTGTTGTATGACGAGTCACCGAGATAATACCGTAAGTAATAAAACACATAAGCAGTTTTCATGTAAACGATTGTTTCGTAGTTGGTTGGTGTCATATATTCCGAGTGTGTATTGGTCGGGCAATCGGAATAGGAACACGCCGACAGCAGATAAGCCATCAACATATCGAATCGTTGCGGGTATTTGGACAAACCGAGTTTTTCAATTAGCTCATTGGGCAAAATCTCATGTCCGAAACTGCGGTAGGGATATGCCCGTTGCATATACCGCAGTTGATTGGAAGTGTTGATGCCTTCGTCCATAAACGGGTAGCGGCGTTCATTAAACCCGAGTATGCCGTAAAACCAGTTATGCCCGATTTCGTGGATGATGGTTTCTTCCAAACTTATGGAGTCGTTCATGCTTGTAATAACAGTAATGGTGGGGTATTCCATGCCGCCGCCGGCAAGCAATCCGCCGTCAACCACTTTTACCGTTTTGTAGGGGTAGTTACCGTTCCATTCCGAGAACCAACGCACCGAGCGGTTTATCTTTGGCAGCATATTTTTGTAAGGTATGCGGTTTTCCGGCAGGTGAAACAACCAGGTTTCAACTGTATGACCGTTGGCGAGTTTTACGGTATCTTTTTCGACGATGTAGTTGGCATTGGTAAACCATGCAAAGTCGTGGACATTTTTTTGTGTAAAGCGGATGGTTTTTGTTTTAGTGCTTTTGGGCAGTTTTGGAAAATTTTCACCGGCTTTGATGCGTTGGTTTAGGAATGCGATTTCCGAAGGGGTTTGTAAATTTCCCGTTCCGGCTACCACCAAACTGTCCGGCACAGTAATGGTTACATCAAAATTGCCGAATTCACTGTAAAATTCGCCCAAATCAAGATAATGAAAAGCATGCCAACCATAGTGGTCATATACGGCAGGTTTCGGATACCACTGCGTAACCGAGATGTTGCCGTCGTCGTCGTAGCCCATCCGCGAGAAAAGGAAAGGAATTTTTACGAAAAAAGGGGTGGTTATCGTAATTTTATGATTGGGTGGCAACGGGTTGTTCAGGGTGAGTTTGGCAATTTCGTGGCTTTTGTCGGTGTATTCCCAACGGATAGTTTTGTTGTTTACCTTAAAATTAAGACTGTCAATAAATCCTTTTTCTTGTGGTGGGGCAAGTGCAAATTCATCGCGTGCCATAGCCAGTTGTTGTTTGGCAAAAGGTGTGTGGTTGTTTCTGTAGGCATTAGGCCACAGGTGGAAATACAGTTTTTTGAGTGTGTCCGGAGAATTGTTTTGGTAAGTTAAGGTTTCAAATCCGGTTAGGGTTTTATCCTGATTGTTCAAGGTGACTTTTATTTGATAGTCAACTTGTTGTTGAAAGTAAGGTTGCGCTTTTGTAAGGTAACTTACAAATAACAGAAGAAATAAAAATTTAACTTTCACAATTTAAAATTTACGAGTAAAATTACACTATTTTTATTAACATGTAAGTTACAACCGTATTTTTACTATTTTTGTTTCCCTAAAAAAACTGAACGAATGAAACATTTATTAAGAAACTCTATTATGATAGTAGCTCTAGCAGGTATTGGCTTGTCGGGATGTAACAATGCCGATGAGAATAATCAACAGACTAACTTGGATTCTATTCCGGGTTTTGTAATGTCTAACTTTGACACGACATACAAACCGTGTGATAATTTTTTTATGTATGCTACAGGAGGGTGGCAAAAAGATAATCCTATTCCGAAGACAGAAGGTCGATGGGGCTCGTTCAATATTTTGGCAGAACAAAATGAAGACAAGATTAAAGGAATTATTCTTGATGCTGCTACACAGAAAGCGGAAAAAGGAAGTGTCGTTCAGCAAATTGGTGATTTGTACAAGTCGGCAATGGATAGCACAGGCATTGAGAAAAAAGGATTATCGCCGTTGAAACCGTTTTTTGAGAAAATAGATAACTTGAAAGACTACAAGGAATTTCCGGAATTTTTTGCTGCAAATAAATTAGATGGTTTGGGTAATTTCTTTTCTACAACAGTAGGTGTGGACGAGAAAGATGTGGCTAATTATGTGATGTATCTGGATCAAGGAGGATTGACCTTACCCGATAGGGATTATTATTTGGTGGATAATGAACGATATCAGAAAATTAGAAAAGCTTATACCGATTATTTAATTAAGATGTTTATGTTGATGGGAGACGATACGACCCAAGCGGGAATAGAAGCACAGTCGGTAATGGAAATTGAAACACAGTTGGCGGAATTTTCAATGTCGCGGGTAGATATGCGTTCGCCGGAAAAGACCTATAATCGAATGTCTGTAAGTAAATTACAATCGCTTGTGCCGGACTTTGATTTTTCGCAATATTTTTCCGATATACATATCCGGTTAGATACGGTTGTTGTTCGTCAAAAAGATTTCTTTAGCAAAATGAATGTGCTATTGACTGATGTGCCGATAGAAAAATGGAAAACATATTTTAAGTTTCATGTTTTGAATGGATATGCCTCATGGTTGTCATCTGATTTCGTTCAAACGAAATTTGACTTCTTCAGTAAAACATTATCGGGTGTTTCGGAAATGAAACCCCGACAAAAACGGACGGTTCGTTTAATCAATAATATTTTTGCCAAGCCGCTCGGTAAACTTTTTGTGGAGAAATATTTTCCCGAAAGTTCCAAAAAGACAGTCGAATCGATGATTGAAGACCTACGAGCAGTATATATTGAACGGATACAACATTTAGACTGGATGAGCGATGAAACGAAGCAAAAAGCCGTGGAGAAACTACACGCTTTTACTTACAAAATTGGTTATCCCGACAAATGGAAAGATTATTCGTCTATTGATATTGTGCCGGATGATTTGATTCATAATATGTTGGCAATAGATAAATTTCAAGTTAAAGATAATTTAGATAAATTAGGAAAACCTGTTGACAGGAAAGAGTGGGGGATGCCACCGCAAATGGTGAATGCCTATTATGACCCTTCGATGAACGAAGTGGTTTTCCCTGCCGGTATTTTACAGCCACCGTTCTTCGACCCGAATGCTGATATTTGTATTAATTATGGTGGTATTGTCGGCGTGATAGGTCACGAGTTTACACATGGCTTTGACGACCAAGGATCAAAATATGACAAGGATGGTAACTTGAACCCTTGGTGGAATGACGAAGATGCCAAGAAATTTGCCGAGAAAACTCAAGTTATTGTTAATCAGTTTAGTGGTTATGAACCATATCCGGGGATTCATGTGATTGGTAAATTAACTTTGGGTGAAAATATTGCTGATTTAGGTGGTCTGACTTTGTCGTATTATGCTATGCAGAAGCATTTTAAAGAATACGGTCGTCCCGGAAATATTGCGGGATTTACTCCTGAGCAACGCTTTTTTCTCGGTTGGGCACAGGTGTGGGCTTCAAATGTCAGAGATGAATTAGGTAAGCAACTCATTACGGTTGACCCGCATTCGCCGGCACAATATCGTGTGAACGGACCGATGAGCAATATGACCGAGTTTCGCGAAGCATGGCATTGTAAACCAGGCGATGCAATGGTCAGAACCGATTCGTTGCAAGCAAAGATTTGGTAAAACATTGTTGTTAATTTTGGAATTTATATCTTTGTGCCATTGTTCTGAACGGTTCGGGTTGTTAACCCACTTTATTTATACAAGGACGCAGTGGATTGTGTGAATGTGCGATAGGTGGTGGGATGAGAAGTGGGAAATTCTCTCAAAAAGGAAAGCGTCATCGTCACCCTGAATTTATTTCAGGGTCTAAAAGGTATAAATTCCGAAATCCAGAAAAGCATTTCGAGGACAGGCGAGTTCGGAATGACAAAAGTGCAGGAAAATTCAAGATGTAAAATTCTATGAATTTTCGGGATTGGTTTAGAGCTATTTATTTTTCGGGCTGTTAGCTCAGTTGGTTTAGAGCGCATGCTTGACAGGCATGAGGTCACTGGTTCGAATCCAGTACAGCCCACGCTGATATTCAGGCAATTATTGAAAATTGCCATGAGCTTGTTTTTCAAATTCACATCTTTCAATATTTTGTGTAAAAGGGGCTTTACCGCTTCAATTATTAAATCATCAAATTGTTCTTTTATGTAGTCTTTTTCATTCGTAAGCAGTATGCTTGGTACTTCTTCATAGAACCAGTAGCCAACTTCATTCTACCAATTGTATAATTTATTGTGTTCTTATATGATATTGATGTTTTATTTGTTATGCCACAGTACCAATTAGAATACACAACATAGAAAGTTGAGTTTTTTGAAGTACATAATTCAATTTCTTTGATTATTCTTTTTGCTGTTACTGTTTTTATTTGTGAATAATGTCGTTAGATTATGTATAATCAAACTCTTGTTTGTCGTATAACAACATAAAGTCCAAACTCAACAGAAATCCAATTTGTAAATTTAAAAGCGATATCTTTATGGGTATAAGTGACTAGTGTATTCGTTGCGTTAATTCATTTTTTAGAGATATAGTAAAGATATTTAAACCGGCTTGATTTCTAAACCCTTCGAATTCAATGGGATTAAAATCGGGATTATATAGGAATTTACCTGATAAAAGTCCGTACACAGGATAAGTTTTTTGTAAAGAAATTGATTGTTTATTAAAATTTTTTGAAAAAATGATTGTGTAAATAAAAAATACTGTATTTTTGCAATCCCGTTTGGGTTTGGGCGATTAGCTCAGCTGGTTCAGAGCACCTGCCTTACAAGCAGGGGGTCGCAGGTTCGAATCCTGCATCGCCCACTCCGGAAATTAAGCAGTTACGACTTTAGGTTGTAGCTGCTTTTTTCATTTCTAATAAATTTTATGGAAAATTTTCAGAGATAAATTAGAACTTTTTCAAGATGAAATAATCCACGCTTCTGTGTCCTGAATTTCTTTCGGAATATCTGCCGATAAAACAATAGGCGAATCATCTACTAAAATATCATCTTCAATTCTGATACCGATTTCCCATTCCGGAATGTATAATCCGGGTTCACAAGTAAGTACCATCCCTTTTTGTAGCGGAGTGTCTTTGTCGCCTACATCGTGTACATCCAAACCCATGAAATGAGTAACGCCATGCGGATAATATTTTTTTAGTAACGGTTTTCCTTCCGGTTGGTTTTTAATTGCTTGTCCGGTAGCTAAACCAATTTCTATCAATGCTTCTTCCATCCATTTATTTACTTGTTCATTAATTTTATTGATGGTGTTTCCGGGGACAAACAACGGAATCGCTTTTTTCTGAACATCTAATACTGCTTGATAAACAAATTTTTGCTTTTCTGAAAATCTCCCGCTAACAGGAAATGTCCGTGTAATGTCGGCAGCATAATTAAAATATTCTGCTCCGGTATCTACCAGCAACATATCGTCTTTTTTTATTTTACTATTGTGCTTATTATAATGGAGTGTGCAAGCGTTTTTTCCGGCGGCTACTATCGGGTCGAATGAATAGCTTGTGTTGGGATGACTATTGTATACAAAAAGGAGTGTTGCTAATAATTCCCGTTCCGTTGTGCCTGTTCTCAGTTTTGCAAATAGTTGTTCGTATGCATTTTTAGTAATAGCAATTGCCTTGCGGATATTGTCAATTTCTTCGGGTTCTTTTATTGTGCGTAGTTCTTTTATAATAGGTGTAATGTCGTGAATACTTGTAATGGGGAAAAACTTTTGTAAGGTTTCATGAAATCCTTTGAAGAAAAGATGATTTTTAAAAATGTCATCTTCCGGAAGAAAGGTGTAAATGTCCGGTTCTTTGTCCATAATCTCCTTCCATGTGCGTTCAAAGCTGTCAATAGATTGAACCTCTGTGATGCTGGAAATTTTACGGGCTTTTTTCTCGTCAAGAAAATT
>JALTEO010000185.1 GCA_027073875.1 Bacteroidales bacterium | reverse complement strand
TCGTTCAGCCGAAGCATGTTATCTTTCTTCATCACTTGCCGTAAAGCTGGCAAAAAAATATAACTCACGACTGCATGTATATCATCTGACCACGGCAAGAGAGATGGAGTTATTTGATAATACCATATCACTTGCAGAAAAACGGATTACTGCCGAGGTATGTACCCATCACCTATGGTTTAACGACACGGCTTATCAGAAAATCGGCTCGTGGGCAAAATGCAATCCTGCCATTAAAACCGAAGCTGACAGGCAAGCCCTAATACAAGCCCTAATTGACGATAAGTTAGATATAGTTGCCACTGACCACGCTCCACATACCCTTCAGGAAAAAGACAATTATTACTTGCAAGCCCCTTCGGGATTACCAATGGTGCAACATGCATTTAATGTCATGTATGAGTTACACTTGCAAGGATATTTTACGCTTGAAAAGATTGTAGAGAAAATGTGTCACAACCCTGCTATTGCCTTTAATATTGAGAAACGCGGATTTATTCGCGAAGGTTATTTTGCCGATATTGCCATTATTGACACAAACACGGAATGGGAAGTCAACTTCACCAATGTTTTGTATAAGTGCGGTTGGTCGCCTTTGGAAGGTCAAAAATTCCATTCCAAGGTTACACATACCATTATAAATGGAAATCTCGTTTACGAGAACGGAATATTCAATGAGGAATATAGAGGGAAAAGACTAACTTTTGACAGATAATTTCAAATATCTTGATTAATGCCTCACACCATAATTATAATAGACGATGTTCACCCTGTTCTAATACAAGAACTTGAGAATAGTGGTTTTGTTTGCGATTACAAACCCGAAATCACCCGAGAAGAGATTTTAAAAATCATTTCCACTTATACGGGATTGATTGTCCGGAGCAAAACAAAAATTGACCGCGAAATATTAGATACGGGCAAGACCCTGAAATTTATCGGTCGTTACGGTGCCGGAATGGAAAACATCGATACGGCTCATGCCAAAGAAAAAGGCATTATTTGCCTGAATGCTCCCGAAGGCAACCGAAATGCCGTAGCAGAACACACCATAGGACTCCTGTTCGGCTTACTCAACAGAATCTGCATTGCCAATACACAGGTAAAGTCAGGCATCTGGGATAGAAACGGTAATTGGGGACAAGAAATAAAAGGCAAGACCATCGGCATTATCGGTTACGGCAATACGGGCAGCACCTTCGCAAAGAAACTGCAAGGATTTGATGTCCGCATTTTGGCTTACGACAAATACAAATCGGGCTTCGGCAACCAATTGGTTAAAGAAGCTACTCTTGACGAAATTTTTGAGCAGGCAGATGTGGTTTCGCTACACATCCCGCTAACAACAGAAACCAACAATATGGTAAACCGGCAATTTATAGAAAAGTTCCGGAAGCCATTTTTGCTACTGAATACCTCCCGCGGTCAGGTCGTAAATACAAAAGATTTGGTTACTGCCTTAGAAAACAAAAAAATTATTGCTACCGGATTGGATGTGCTGGAATACGAGAAATTGAATTTTGAATCAATGTTCTCCGGCAAAAATGAGACACTTCAATTGCTCACCCAATTTGATAATGTACTGTTAACACCCCACATTGCCGGCTGGACACACCAGTCGTATAAGAAATTAGCAAAGGCATTGGCGGAAAAGATAATAGCCACCCAAAAATGAACAGCTTTTGAAACAGAGACATACAAATCCATAGCAAAGACACTATAAATAACAAAATAGGATAATAGATACATTAACCCGCTTACAGAATATAATGAATTGTATAAATGTACGATGAATAAGTAGTGAAATCCTCTCACACTGAACTTATTTCAGCATCTTTATAGATTCCAGAACCTAGAAATCCGCTGCTGTCGCACAGCTTGTCCCTTTGGGGAATCCCTTAGTGTGGTTTATCGCCAAAATCAATAATACTCTCTCGGATATTCCGGCGATAAAGCAAAACGGTCTTTTTCAAATTTGGATTATTGGTACGACAATTATTTCTTAGCTTATGGTAATCAAACAACTAAAAACACAAAACCAGCTATCATGCTATTTCTCATCATCTTGATAGCGTTTTAGTATGAATCCATCAATTAAAGCTGTTATTTTTGATATTTTTACGATCACCAAATATGTTATTCAACATAAAATAATTTTGATAAGATAATTTGTATACCTTTGAATGTAATTTTTAAAATTATCCACTATGAAAAAAAATATTTTATTTTTTGTTCTTTTATTAGGAACTATCTCAGTATTTTCTCAGGTTTCGTTTGAAAAAAGAATTGAATTTGAACTCAAAGATGGCTATGATTCCGAACGGATTATGGAGTTTGGAAAAGACGGTTTTATTGTGTGTTCACGGAATAAAACACCACAAAATAACCAGACCGAATGGAAATACGAATTATATGATACTGATCTATCACTGGAAACAACAAGGTCAGTTTTAATTAACCGGAGATACCATGTTCCTGACAAAGAAGATTTTTCGTATAACGATTCCGAAAATAATTATACACTATATAAGAATCGTAAGGGAAAATACTCCTTGGTTGTTGTTAATGCTTCTACACTGAAAATCTCAAAAATAGATGGTGTATTAC
>JALTEO010000184.1 GCA_027073875.1 Bacteroidales bacterium | reverse complement strand
ATAGAGAACCATATACTTCATCTGTTGAGATTTGGACATATTTCTTTACAGAAGGATTGGATTTTACGGCATTTAGTAAGGTTTGTGTACCCAATATATTGGTTTCCACAAAGATATTTGGATTTAAAATAATTTCTTATGGAACAAAACCAATTTAGAAAATACTTAAAACTTACAGAAGAAAATCTTATAAATTTGAAGGAAGCAAAAAAAAATCTTGGTTTTTGCGGCGACCAAGTATTTATTGATAAGAATGTTGAGTTCCAACGATTCCCGAAAAATATTTTCATTACTGACAATGCTGCTATCAAAGAAGGTTCACGCATTTGCAGTTGTAATGAGAAAGCTATCATAAAGATAGGCAAAAATACAACCATAGGTTATCATAATTTTATTTATGCCTCGGAAAAAATAATCATTGGTGACGACTGTTTAATTGCTCCATTTGTCTACATTGTTGATAGTAATCATAAAATGGATAGGGACAAAAAAATCAACCGGCAGCCAAATGAAACTTCACCCATAAACATCGGTAACGATGTTTGGATTGCTTCACATGTGACAATACTTAAAGGAGTTACCATAGGAGATGGTGCCGTTATTGCTGCAAATTCGCTTGTTATTAAAGATGTGGAACCTTATTCAATTGTTGGCGGTTCACCCGCAAAAAAAATTGGTAAACGGAAATAATAATTAGACTTTTACAGAACAATGAAAAATATAGGAATCATCATTCTCTGCCGATTTAACTCGAAACGCTTACCTGGAAAAATTTTGAAAGAAATCGATGGGAAATTCATTCTTCAACATATTATTGATAAAATTAAATCTGTTTCCGACATTCAACATATTGTAGTTGCCACTTCAACGGAAAAAACTGACGACCCCATAGAAGCGTTTTGTAAAAAAAATAATATTAACATTTTCAGGGGAAGTCTCAACAATGTAGCAGAACGATTTTTAATGGCTGCCAAAAAGTTCAATTTCGATTATGCAACCCGAATTAATGGCGATAATTTTTTTATTGACATTTATACTCTAAAAGAGATGTTAAAAATTGCGAATGAAAACGACTTCGATTTTGTCAGTAATGTCAAAAACCGGACATTTCCTAAAGGAATGAGTATCGAAATTGTAAAAACTTTCTTTTTTGAAAAACAAATGAAGAAATTTAACAAGCCAGATTATTTTGAGCATGTTACCTTATACTTATACGAACACGATAAAAATCAGAATTTCCATTATTATTACAATACTAAGCTTCCTGAAGCAGCAGGAATCCAAATGGCAATAGACACAACAGATGACTTTGAACGCACAAAATATATTTATTCCAAAACAGGAGACAATCCCACTTTAAAAGAAATTGTTCAACGATATAAAGAATACTATGAAAACAAATCCTTTTAATGGCAAATACGGACCCGCTCTTATTGCAGAAATAGGCGGAAATCACGAAGGCAATTTTGAATATGCAAAAAAACTTACACGCTACGCCATATCTACTGGTATAGATTATATCAAATTTCAAATTTATACGGGTGATTCATTAGTAAATCCTGTTGTGAACCCAGACAGAAACAAGCATTTTAAAAAATTTGAGCTAACCAAAGAACAATATTTAGAATTAGCCGAAATGGTAAAAGATGCCGGTATTGGCTATACAGCATCTGTTTGGAACGAAGAATTCCTCGAATGGATTGACCCGTTTATGGACATATACAAAGTTGGGTCCGGCGATATGACTGCCTATCCCTTAATAGAAAAAATTGCAAAAACAGGTAAGCCATTAGTCATATCTACCGGCTTGGCAAACGAAGAAGAAGTTATGGATATGATAAAATTTGTTCAATCCATTAATCCTATCTACAAACGACCTGACCATTTTGCTGTGTTACAATGCACTACCATGTACCCCATTCCCCATGAAGATGCTAACCTGAATGTTATCAAACGCTTCAAAGAAATTATAGGTGTCACCGTTGGCTATTCTGACCACACTGAAGGGAGTGATGCACTTAAATATGCTTATGCCGCCGGAGCACAGATAATGGAATTTCATTTTACTGATTCTCGCAAAGGTAAACAATTCAGAGACCATAAAGTTTCACTCATTCCGCAGGAAGTCATTGAGCTTCAACAAGAACTTCTTAAAATAAAAAAACTACTTGGTAACGAAAAGAAACAACCGTTACCTATTGAAATTGAAAACGGACATGTAACCTCTTTTCGTAAAGCCGTTTACCTTGTCAGAGATATCCGTAAAGGTGAAATAATTACACCGGAACATTTAACCATTCTTAGACCAAATAAAGGTATTGACAGTCGGGAGTATTATAGTTTAATTGGAAAAAAAGCCATTATTGATTTAAAAAAACATCAGGTGCTTCAAAAGGATTATTTTGAATAAACTAAATCTAAATACTTAATGTAAGATTTTATAAAAAAGACAGTCTGATATTTTCAAAACAAAAAGAGAGATAAATATTCTTTATCTCTTTCTCTAAATAAAATTTAATACTAAATACAAATAGCAAATAGTCCAATGATTTGGATTTGTCAAGGTCGAAAAAAATATTACATTTGTAAGTTAAATTTAATATTATCT
>JALTEO010000183.1 GCA_027073875.1 Bacteroidales bacterium | reverse complement strand
TTGTTAATGAGGAGCCAAAAATTTCTGACAACGCAGAGTTTGGCAACAAAGAACCTTTTTAGACCAGACTCATTTATTGAAATAAAACAAAACATAACCCTAAATACCTTGCTGTGAAACGATTCTGAACTCGCCGGGCATACCAATTTTAATGGCGCCATCGGCATTGGAAACTTTAATTTTTACGGCATAAACCAGGTCAACCCGCTCCTGTTTGGTCTGAATAGTTTTGGGGGTAAACTCTGCCTGCGACGAAATCCACAGAATAGTTCCGTTCACCTCCGTATCCGCTTTTTTGCTTTTATCGTAATAAACTTTTACCTTTTGTCCGATTTTTACATGGCTCAGCTGACTTCCGCTAATGAAAGCTTTAAGTTCCAGCGTTTTCAGGTTGGCGATTTTGTACAACGGTTTGCCGGGCGTGGCCAACTCTCCTTTTTCGGTATATTTTACCAAAACAGTGCCTTCCACCGGATTTGTTATCAGACACTGCCGGATACTTTCGTTTACCTGTGCAATTTGGGCGTTGAGGCTTTCCTGCTCCGTATAGATATTTTTTTTCTGAGTTTGTGTAGCCATAATCTGCTTTTTGTTCAATTCCACAAGCCCGTTAATATCATCCAGTTGTTTTTGGGTGGCGGCCTGACTTTTATACAGACTTACAATACGGCTTTGGTTGGTTTGATTCATCTGCATCTGCTGCCTTTGAACGGCAATGGAAGCATTTATGTTTTTCAGTTTTGAAGCCACCACTTTCTTTTGATTTTTCAGCACAAGTTTCTTCAAATGGAGTTGTGTCGTATCCACCAGCCCTACAATCTGTCCGGCTTTCAGGAAATCACCTTCTTCCATCCTGAATTGCAGCAACTCACCCATGGTTTGTGAAGAGACAATCACTTCGGCATGGGCATCAAAATTGCCATATCCATCCGAAAGTGTGTCATGGTTTGTGCAGGACTGCAAGAAAGTGGTAACGACAATTGACAGTATAAGGATGCTGATTCTTTTCATAATTTTCATTTTTTCGTGTTTTATAAATTTCCAATGGCTGTTAAATACTGATATTTGGCAAATAGAAGCTGTAGTTTGTGTGCCTGCATGGACAATTGTGCTCTTACCTCTTTGTTAAGTTCAATTAAATAAGAAGTAGCGGTTATGGTTCCGTTTTTGAGCTTGTTGTTGGCTGCCTCAACCACACTTTTCTGTAATTGAAGGATGTCTTTGTCCGTTTTAATCAGCTTTTCAAACTTCTGAATACCTGACCTCTGTTTTTCCAGTTCTACCCGCAACGACTGGTTCAAAGTTTCCTGTTCGGTTTGAATTATGTCAGATTGAATGCTCAGGATTTGTTTTTCGTGTTTCACGTGGTTCCAGTCGAAAATATTCCAATGAAGCCGCACACCGGCCATGTAATAAGTATCGAAATTATTGTTCAGCATATCGTATCCGGGACGCCCGTATCCTGCCTGGCCAAAAAATTTGAAGACAGGCATACGTTTTACCGTGGTCATTTTTTCCAGCGCCGTCAGTTTTGACTTCTGAAGGTCAAGCATCTTGTATTCCGGACGGTTATTAACAAAAGTATAGGAAGTTATATTCACACGGGGCAGCAGCATCTCTTTGGCTGAGGTGATTTTCAGGTGCGTGAGCTGGTTCATGGAGCCGATAAGCCCTTTCTGGTCTTCGGTTTTCTCAATAATCTGCTGCTCGGCCATTTTTTGGTTTACTTTCAAAGCGTCCACGTCCGATGGCAGTAACGTTCCGTTTCTAAGTGCCGTTTCCGCATCTTTTATACGGCCGTTCAAATCGCTCACCAGCACATGCAACGCATCCAAGTTTGTCTGGAGGAAAAGGATATTGAAATAGAGTATGTTTACCTGCTGTTTCAGCTCGAAAGTTTTCACTTTTACCTGCTGATCAGAAAGCTTATAATCTGCTGTTTGCAGTTCTTTTTGGTTCTTGGTCAGGCCGCCATCCCAAATGAGCTGATTTAGGTCGAAATTGATTTTATACCAGTCTTTGCTGATGACCGGCATATCAAAACCGGGAATGGGAGGTGCGGGAACCTTGGTTACATCCGACTGGTAAGAAGCTTGTCCGTTTAGATTCAGTTGCGGCAGATAGCTCTTTTTTATGTTATTTTCCTCCAACGCATATTTGCTCTGGTTCAACTGCAACTGTTTTTGTGTTGGGAAATGTTTCACCGCTTCCTGAAGACATTGCTGCAAGGAAAACTTTGGCTGCTTTTCCTGGGCAGAGAGAATAGCCGGAAAAAACAAGATAAGGACGATATAAAAAATGGTTTTATTCATTTTCAATGATTTTTTATGGCTGCAAGGCTATTTTAAAGAATGAGATGATGTGTTGTTTTCGTTCGTAAAGAAAGTTTTCGGCCCCTGCGGGATAGTCATCGA
The DNA here is from genome assembly GCA_027073875.1 of Bacteroidales bacterium. Lineage (GTDB taxonomy): Bacteria > Bacteroidota > Bacteroidia > Bacteroidales > JALTDM01 > JALTEO01. The sequence continues at coordinate 196 of JALTEO010000183.1, read as the reverse complement.
AAAAGACCTTTTCCAACAGCGGACGCGCGATAAAAGGAAGCACGCACATGCCCAGCATGTCAATAAGCAAATGTTCGGGGCTGATGGCACAAATCTTTTTTTGTCCAATGTTTTTCTTCACCATGTGCATAAATCCGGGAATATTTAACCTGATTTTATCACTAATTTGTTCGATTCGTTCGGGATGGCTGTTGAT
>JALTEO010000182.1 GCA_027073875.1 Bacteroidales bacterium | reverse complement strand
TTGTTCTTTTTATGGACGACCCTACCCGCCCATACAATAAGCTCTACGAAATAGAATACGACCGCGATATGTATGAAGGTAGAAATTGGAAATACATCAACATACCCGCCGATAAAATTAAGCCATTTATGATTAAATCGTTAGAAAACAACCAAGCAATGTATTTTTCGTGTGATGTCGGGAAACAACTTAACAGAGACAAAGGCATCTTGGCTTTAGACAATTACGATTACGAAGACTTACTGAATGTCAAATTCGGTATGGACAAAAAGGCAAGAATCATCACACACCAAAGCGGTTCGTCGCATGGTATGTCCATTGTCGGTGCCGATACCGATAACAAAAATAATATTACCAAGTGGTTGGTTGAAAACAGTTGGGGTGCCGAATCCGGTCATAACGGTTATTTGATAATGACAGATGGTTGGTTTGATCAATATATGTTTCGCGTAGTAATTGACAAAAAATTTATTGACCCCGATATTTTGAAAATCCTTGACCAAAAACCGGTCAAACTACCACCATGGGATCCAATGTTTGAAGCAGATAAATAATGGCTATTAATTTTAATAAATCCGGTGCAAAATTCTCATCTATCGTAGGTATTGGCGAAACCATCCGCCAACTGTCTACCGAAACAGGTGAAGAATATTTAATGCTTAACCGCGGCGTAAACGCCGTTACCAACATTGACTTGCAAGAAGTTGTAAAACTAATTGATTTCAATGCCAACGACATTCAAGTATATCCACCCGCCCGTGGCAGTGTGGAATTAAAAGTGGCCATTAACCGGTCGTATTTTAAAAATACAGCAGAAAATAATCAGATGCTTATTACCGGCGGCGGTATGATGGGACTGGATTTGCTGTTTCAGACACTAAATGTAGAACGGTTTTATTTACCTTTATTTTATTGGGGCTCGTATGCACAAATACTAACAGTAAGAGGCAAAAAAGCTGATTTCTTTAGCAGCTACGAAGAAATTGAACAAAATATTGATAAATATCCCAAAGCCGCTTTCGTCATCTGCGACCCTAACAATCCTATTGGCGACAAATACGATGATGATAAAATGCTTTCGCTGATTTCCAAATTAAACGATACCGGACAAATCGTTATTTGGGACAGTCCGTACCGTAGAATTTTCAAAGACGACACTGATGATTTTTTTTACAAATTATCCAATCTGGAAAATGTTATCGTTAATGAGAGTTTCAGTAAATCCGTAGGATTAAGCGGTCAACGGCTTGGTTTTGTTTTTAATCGCGACACAAAATTTATGGAAGAGTTAACCCTCCGGCTGATGTACGCCACCAATGGCATTAACGGCTTTGCACAAAAATTGGTAGCACTTTTATTATCAACTGTGGAAGGGAAAAAAGCAGTTACTGATTTTAAGCAAGTAACGGTTGACGGCATTAAACAGAATATTGATCATTTGGACAAAAAAGGATTTTTAGCCAAAGAATTTTATAAAAATTCCGTTCCGACAGGCATCTTTGTCATTGTCAACAAAACACAAGAAGAGTTGATGAAACAACATATCGGCAGTGTGTCATTAGGTTACTTTACCAAACTAAAACCGACACTTGGCAACAAATATGCCCGTATCAGCGTTTCAGTTCCACCGGACAAGTTTAAACGGTTCTTCAATTTCAAATAATAATTGACAAAAAGGTGTATTAGTCTTTCCAATAAGCCGGCGACAAGATTACGAATACGGTAAAAAGCTCCAGCCGTCCTACTAACATCATAAAAGACAGGAACCATTTTCCGAAAACAGAAAAATGACTAAAATTCTCCATAGGTCCTACAGCACCTATTCCCGGACCTATATTCCCTAAAGTCGCTGCTACCGCCCCCATTGATGATTCAATATTATATCCCGTTGCCGCAATCACAATTGTTCCGATAATAAAAACCAAAATATAAAAAACCAAGAATGACAATACATTAGACATAATCATCGGACTTACGGACGCACCATTATATTTAACAGGAATAATAGCACTCGGGTGCATTAAGCGTTTCAGTTCCTTAAAACTGTTTTTAGTAACCAACAAAATACGAATTACTTTCATTCCACCACCTGTAGAACCGGCAGAACCGCCAACAAACATCAAAATAAAGATAACAACCATCAGAAAAGTAGGCCACTTCAAATAATCAGCCGTAACAAAACCGGTAGTGGTAACAATGGATACAACTTGGAAAAACGCATGTCTGAATGATAATTCCGGACGAATATTATCAATTACAATTAAACCTACAGTTATAATTACAGTAGCTAAAAAAATCAGCCCGAAATAAGTTTTAAACTCTTGATTTTTAAAAACCTTTTTCAGTTTTAAGTTAATAGCAAAATAACCGAGAGAAAAATTGGTTCCGGCAATAAACATAAAAGCAATGATAACATATTCAATAAAAGGACTATTAAAATGAGCAATACTCGCTTGTTTTGTTGAATAACCACCCGTTGCCATTGTTGTAAAAGAATGACATATCGCATCAAAAAGATTCATTCCACCATAATATAATAATATAGTTTCAGCAGCAGTATAGCCCACATAAAGTAACCATAAGCGTTTAGCTGTTTCCGTAATTCGCGGATGCAACTTGTCTTTAGTAGGTCCCGGCACCTCGGCAACAAACAACTGCATACCACCGATACCCAGAACAGGTAAGACTGCTAACGACAAGACAATAATACCCATGCCACCCAGCCACTGGATAATACTTCGCCAAAACAACAAACCATGCGGTAAACTTTCAATATCATTTAATATTGATGCACCTGTAGTTGTAAAGCCGGACATTGTCTCAAAAAAAGCATCAGTATATGACGGAATAAAATGTGAGAAATAAAACGGTAATGCTCCTATCAGAGAAAAGACTATCCATGTTGCCGTAACCACAAAATAGCCCTCTTTACGACGAAGTTCTCCCCGCTGTTTTCTTAACAGCCACGAGATAAAAAAACCAAAGACCAATGCCGTAACACCGGTTATTGATAATACATCAAAATCGTTTTCGTGATATATAAGAGAGACTATTGACGAAATCAACATAAAAATCCCTTCGATAAAAATCAATCTACTAAGGACAAAAAATGATGATTTATAGTTCATGAAATGCTACTTTCAAATTTTGAATTATTAAAAATAGTCTTCAATCGTATGGATAGAATCAGGTAAAGCCAAAACGACGCAAATATCTCCCGCCTGAATATGTGTACTGCCACGGGCAATAAAACTCTCATTATTCCGGATAATTCCACCAATTATTATATCTCTTGGCAAATTTAATTCCGCTAAAGTTTTTTTAGTGATTATAGAATTTTGCCTTGCAATAACTTCAATAATATCTGCTTCGGCGGTATTGAGCATTTTAATTGACAAAATATCGGCATCAATAAGATAGCGAGTCGTTAAACTTGCGGCAATCAGCTTTTTATTAATGATGCCTTCAATCTTAAGGTCTTTTGAAATCTCAATAAAATCAATATTTTCTACTTCGGTAATTGTTTTTGGAACGCGTAAGCGTTTTGCCAACATTGATGCAAAAATATTTGTTTCTGAACTGTCGGTTACCGAAATAAAAACATCCATTTTTTCGATATTCTCCTGTTTCAGTGTTTGAACATCTCTGGCATCAGCATTCACAATCAATGTCTTATCAAGGTTTTCAGACAACTCCATACAGCGATGTTTGTCTTTCTCTACCAACTTAACATTAAAATGCTGTTCTAGTTTCTGTGCCGTCAGTTCACCAATCTTACTTCCGCCAAAAATCATCACATCACCAATTCGCACTTTTTCCTGTCCCGATATTCTCATCAAACGATCTAATCCCTTTCTACTGGAAACAGCATAAACAATATCGTTGACCTGAAAAATATCGTCGGGACGCGGAATAAATGTTTTTTCGTCACGGACAATTAAAATAGCCCTGTATTCAAATCCCTCATATATTTTAGAAGATTCGACTAATTCTTTCCCTACCACCTGAGAATTTTCATTCAACCGTGTTACAAACAAAGACAAATCACCTTTTGAAAATTCAAATACCTCATTAGATGCACCTTGCTTAATCATCCCGACAATTTCATCAACAGCCAATTTATCGGGATTAATCAGCGTATCTATTCCCAGATTTTTAAAATGCCGCTTATTTTTAGGTGTAATATATTCCAGGTTATCCACACGGGCAATCGTCCGGCGAGCACCAATCTTTTTTGCCAATGAAGCCGCTACAATATTGACATGTTCGAAATGTGTAGCCGCAATAAAGATATAAGCACCTTTCACTTTTGCCTCTTCCAAGACTTTTATTGAAGTAGCCGACCCGCAAACAGTCAGCACATCAAAATTGGCATTAATAGTCTGTAATTTGTCTTCGTCAGTATCAATGACGACAATGTCCTTCTTGTCTTTACTCAAAAGCTCTGCAAGAAAGGTTCCTACTTCTCCGCCACCCGCAATAACTATTCGCATAATTTACTCAGTTACAATCACTAAATATTTAGACGCTTTCCAAAATTCTTTTTCGTCTTTGATTACAATTTTCTCAACCCTATCGTCTTTAGTTACCAGCTCATAACTCCCTGAAGGATGTGTCGTTAAAATCCTGGCTTTTTTACATATCAAAGGAATTTCTTTGGTTGTTCTAATATCAATTTCCGTAAAATAATCTTTATTAAAATCACTTCTCAATTTAGCAATTTTCCCCAAACCGATAAAGCCACCCTCTTTAGTTATGACACCATTTGCTTTTAATTCTTTTTCCGTTCCCAAAACATAATAAGCCGTATTCAGCTCATTTTCTTTTTGCGTAATGGTATCATCTTTTGCCACATTTTCGCCTTGCAATGAGTCAACATTAGTTTCCAAAATAGTAATTTGGATGTTCATATCTTCCAATTTCTGTTTCAAGTCACCGATTTCAGCATCTTTCATTTGAATTTGCTGCATCAAATTATCAATGGTTTCTTTCAATGCTTTTATCTTAATATTGGAACTTTTTAATCGCTTTTGCAATTTATTGATTTTACTTTTATTTTCCTGCAGTAAATCATAAATGCTTTGAATATCATTTTGAATCTGGTCTTTTATTTCAGGCGTAGATTCAATATCTCCCGAAGCATTCATATTAATAATATTCTCTTTCTCTTTAATAGCTGCCAAATTATCCTGAATCTCGTTGAAAGACTCAAAAAATGTGTCAATAGTGCTATCTCTGCCATTCAATTCTTGAAGCAAACTATCTTTTGACAATTGAAGGGCTTTTAATTCTTCCTCGTGGGTATTGCACGATGAAAAGCTCAAAACCATAGCCATTAAGGCAACCGAAATAAAAACCAGATTTTTCATAAGCGTATTTTAATTATGGCACAAAAGTAAACATTTGTTTATATCCGCAAAATTATTTTTATTTCCAGTAGCAGGTCAAATATATTATTGCCATACATTGTTGACGGTTCGTTGTTTATTTTCTTAATCATTCTCCTCATAGTAATATGAGTAATCGATTCCTTTCATGAATATTTCGCGGTCGTTTATTTTGGTTGTAAGTGCTTTTTTCAATAGTGATTTTAAAACACTATCTTTTGTTGGACTTAACTTCATTGCGTTCATATAATCTTGCTTACTTATTTTACTCCAATCAACGCATTTCTTTAAATGTTTTTTTAGTATCAAGTCCAACCATATTCTAGTACTTCTGCCATTACCTTCCATAAAAGGGTGTGCAATGTTCATTTCTATATATTTGTTTACAATTTCATCAAATGTAGTTTCGGGCATTGCTTCAATTTGTTTTAATGTTTCACCCCAAAAGCGTGATACAGCAAATTGAAAACCACCTTTTGATATATTTTTCTGTCTGATTTGTCCTGCGAAATCATATAATCCACCAAATAAATAGGCGTGTATTTGTTGCAAACCTTTTATTGTACCAACTTCTATACTGTTAATAAAGGAACTTTCAAACATTGCATATGCTTTTATTTTGCTTTTCCCGAACAATATCCAATACCGAAAACCACCATTTGGCGTTTTCTTCATCCCAAACAGCACGAACCTCTCTGTCGTTAAAAAATCGTATGGATATTTTCGTATTACTCATAGTTCTATTATATCCGTTATTCTTCATCAAGAATCTTATTTTTCAGCAAATATAAAACTTTATTTCTTAAACTGATTACCGCCCTGCCACAACCAACACAAACTCGCCTTTCGGTGTTTTCTCCGAAAAATAAGCAATCAACTCTATCAACGAACCGCGAACTGTTTCTTCGTGTATCTTCGTTATTTCTCGCGAAATACTTGCTTGTCTGTCATCGCCAAAATAAGTTGCCATATCGTTCAGTGTTTTCACAATCCGGTGTGGCGATTCGTAAAAAACCATCGTCCGTTCTTCCTCCGCCAGTGCTTTTAGTTTTTTTTGCCTGCCTTTTTTTACGGGTAGAAATCCCTCAAACACAAAACTGTGCGAAGGCAATCCCGAATTAACCAGTGCCGGCACAAAAGCCGTAGCACCGGGGAGCGTTTCTACCAAAATATCATTATCAATACACGCTCTTACAATCAAGTAGGCAGGGTCGGAAATACCGGGAGTTCCTGCATCGGAAATCAACGAAATAACAGCACCTGTCTGCAACTCGTTCAGAATGGAATTAATAGCTTTATGTTCGTTAAATTTGTGATACGACCACAGTTTCTTTCCTGTAATTTCAAAGTGCTTCAATAAAATACCTGAGGTCCGAGTGTCTTCAGTCAAGATGAGATTACTTGCTTTCAAGACTTTAATTGCCCGAAACGACATATCATCTAAATTGCCAATAGGAGTTGGGACTACGAAAAGTTTGCCGGTGGGGTTCATTGTTTAGGTTGAGGTTTAGATTGAGGTTGAGATTGAGGTTGAGATTGAGATTGAGGTTGAGATTGAGGTTGAGATTGAGGTTGAGATTGAGGTTGAGATTGAGGTTGAGATTGAGGTCGAGATTGAGGTCGAGATTGAGGCTGAGGTTGAGGTTGAGGTTGAGATTGAGGTTGAGGTCGAGGTTGAGGCTGAGGTTGAGGTCGAGGTTGAGGTTGAGAGAAACTACGGATTAATTTATTAAGGTCAAAAGCTAATGTGTTGTATTTGTTAAGTAATTGCTTTATCGTTTGTTTGTCAAAATATCCTGCTTCTTGCCCATAAATAAGGTGGTTTTGGGTTTCGTATAATGAGCCCCTTGCTATAATGTAAAATCTGGATTTATCTTTTTTAGTATTTCGTCCAAACCCTTCGGCAATATTTGCCGGAACACTGTTGGATGAGCGGCGTATCTGTGATGTCAAACCATAATCTTCCGAACGAGGTAAGTTCGCTGTTAGATGAAAAACTTCAACAGAAAGCAGGTGTGCCTTTTCCCAAATAGCCATATCTGTAAAATGCTTATACATTTCCTAACTTTAATCACCTCTACTTATCCATAAACCGGCGATAGACAAGATTCAGGAACTTTTTGGCAGCAGGATTTTCGTTATCAAAATCCAAGTCGGTGAGCACAAAAATAGCAGAATCCAAATCTTTTTCTTCATTAATCCTTTTAATCGTCTCGGCATACTTATCTGTATCATTGGCAAATAACTCCCGCACAAATTCAATTTTGTCGTTAATACTAATGGCGTGCACCAAATTGTCAACTTTTAGAAAATTCAATCCTGTTCCTGCTTCATTTTTTATTTCTGTCATCAGGTCATTCAGCGTTTTCTTGCCTTGAAATGATTCCCCGATAGTTTTTTTCCCTTCATCTGCAGCAGTATTTTCACGGACAAATTCAATTTCCGGCACATACGGTTTTTTAATTTCAGCGTCTCCGGTCTGTTTCTTTTCTTTATTCTCCTGATTTTCAAGTGCGAAGTCTAATTGAGGTTCGGATTCAGGTTGAGATTCAGGTTGAGGTTGAGATTCAGGTTGAGGTTCAGGTTGTTCCTCTTTATTTTTTTGTTCAAGCGATTTTATATTTAACACCGCTTCATACAAATCCGTTACTTTATTTCTCAAGAAATCAACATCTAAACCGGTAATTTCACGAGGTTCCATTTCTTCAAGCAGCTGAATAATCTTTATTGCTTTATCTTTTGCCGACTGAATTTTATCATTTTTGTCCATAAAAATATCTTTTTGCTTATTTTTGCTTTTTTTATAATTGCAAAATTACAAAATTTTAACCGTAGAGAAAATTTTCTACTGTTTTATTATTGAAATGTTTTTAGAAACTAAACATACACGAGAACAAAAAAAAGGATGGATAGAAGTCGTCTGCGGCTCTATGTTTTCGGGTAAAACGGAAGAATTAATCCGCCGAATGAAACGGGCACAGATAGCCAAACTGAAAGTTGAAATTTTTAAGCCCGTGATTGATACCCGCTATTCCGAAGAAGATGTCGTGTCGCACAACGAAAATGCTATTCATTCCACTCCGGTAGATTCACCGGGGAATATTTTGCTGATGACCGGCGATGTGAATGTCGTCGGTATTGACGAAGCCCAGTTTTTTGATGAGTCTATTGTGGATGTTTGTAACGAATTAGCCAATCAGGGCATCCGTGTAATTGTTGCGGGACTGGATATGGACTATTTGGGGAAACCTTTCGGACCAATGCCTAGACTTATGGCAATAGCGGAATATGTTACAAAA
>JALTEO010000181.1 GCA_027073875.1 Bacteroidales bacterium | reverse complement strand
GAATCATGATAACAATAAAAAAAATAACACCAAACAGAATTAAGGTAAATGTCTTTATCATAGACAAATATACAAAATTACCGGAAAAGAGTTTTTCAAAACAAGAAATTGCGTTTATCAATAGTAAACTAAAAGATAAACAAGAAATTATCTCGCTTTCTGATTTCCAAAATCTTAAAGAAATCGTAGTTGCCGACACTGTAAAGTCTCTTGATGATGAGAAAGCTGTAGAGAAGATAAGACAAGCCGCTGCCAAAATATTTAAAAAGACCGAAGGCAGGAAAATAAAGAATCTCGTCGTTAACGATATGACGGAAAATCAATTTTTATGTTTGCCGTTTGCCGAGGGATTTGTACTGGCAGCTTACCGTTTCGATAAATATTTTACAAATAAAGATGAAGAAAAATCTACGGTTGAACAGATTTCACTTATAAGCTCTGACATAGATAATGCGACGATAGAACAACTACAAAATGTAATTTCAGCAGTTTATAAAACGCGTAATTTAGTCAATGAACCGGTGTCGTTTTTGACAGCTAAAGAATTTGCCAGTCAAATGAAACAGATGGGGCAAGAAGCCGGTTTCCGTGTAGAAGTTTTTGGTAAGAAAAAGATAGAATCGTTAAAGATGGGTGGTTTGCTTGCCGTAAATAAAGGTAGTTTTGATGAGCCCACTTTTACCATTATGGAATGGAAGCCCAAAAATGCGATTAATAAAAAACCATTCATTTTTGTTGGTAAGGGTGTTGTCTTTGATACCGGCGGTTTGAGTTTAAAACCTACTGCCGGCAGTATGGACGAGATGAAATGTGATATGGCGGGTGGTGCTGCTGTTGCCGGATCTATGTATGCCATTGCAAAAAATAAATTGCCTGTATGGGTTATTGGGTTGGTTCCTGCTACCGATAATCGCCCGGGCAATAAGGCATATGCCCCGCAAGATGTAGTAACTATGCACAATGGTATGACGGTGGAAGTTTTAAATACCGATGCCGAAGGCAGAATGTTGTTAGCCGATGCACTGAGTTATGCACAAAAATATAATCCCGAGGTAGTTATTGATTTAGCAACACTCACGGGCTCTGCCCATGCGGCAATTGGTCCCAATGCCATTGTCGGAATGACCAATGATAATGAGACAGATAACTTCAAAGTCTTAAAAAAAGCCGGAGATATTCAACACGAAAGAATTGTGGAATTTCCGTTTTGGGATGAATATGCCGAATCGTTGAAATCGGATGTTGCCGACATGAAAAATATTGGTGGTAAGGTTGCCGGAGCAATTACTGCCGGAAAATTTCTTGAGAAGTTTACCGATTATCCTTATATTCATTTGGATATTGCCGGTCCTGCCTATTTAACCAAAGCCGATGGGTATTATCCTGTTGGCGGAACAGGTGTAGGTGTTACATTATTACATAAATTTATGCAATTAAAAATAATGGAAATAAAACATTCATAATTGATTTAAAATACACATTATTAATTACGAATTATTAATTATCCCAAGGGATGCCTTTGGCAGGAATTACAAATTACGAATGAAAGAATGAAACTTTACAACCTTAACCTTAACCTTAACCTTAACCTTAAATGAACTTAAATCTATGTACTACAAACTTTATGAACTTAAAAAAATAAACAGGTAAATATGAATTGCAAATTGTTAAGCACCGTAGGTGCGTTATGTTTGTAGAAAAAACAAGCACGAAAAATAGCTCCGTAGGAGCGACATTTTATGAACTAAAATAATGGGAAATGAAAAAAAATAAAATACGGGTTGGATTTACACATGGTGATATTAATGGAATTGGGTACGAGATATTAATTAAGGCATTGAGAAATCCCGATATCAACGAGTTGATAACACCCATTGTGTATGGTTCGGCAAAAATAGCGGCATATCACCGAAAAAATCTTGATATTCAGAATTTTAGTTTTAATCAGATTATTTCGGCAGAACGGGCAAATCCTAAACGACCGAATTTGGTAAATTGTGTAGATAATAATATCTCGGTAGATATGGGGCAGGTAACGGCACAAGCCGGACAGTCAGCTCTGCAATCAATACAATGTGCTTTAAAAGATATTAAGGATGGGAAAATAGATGTTTTGATAACAGCACCTATTCATAAATTATCAATTCATTCTGACGAGTTTCAATTTAAAGGACATACTGATTATTTCAAGGATTATTTTGGTGTTGACGAGGTGTTGATGTTTATGGTTAGCGAAAATCTTAGAGTGGGATTAGTTACCGAACATCTTGCATTGAATGAGGTTACGCCCAATATTACGAAAGAAAATATTATTTCCAAGTTGAAGTTGATGAATAAGAGTTTGAAAGATGATTTCTTAATTCGCAATCCTAAAATTGCGGTTCTCGGACTTAATCCACATGCAGGCGATAGCGGTGTTATAGGCGAAGAAGACGAGAAAATAATTGTTCCTGCTGTTAAGGAAGCAAACGAAGAAAAGATTTTAGCATTTGGACCTTTTGCTGCCGATGGATTTTTCGGCTCAGGGAATTACAAGAAGTTTGATGCCACTTTAGCAATGTATCACGATCAGGGATTGATTCCTTTTAAAACTCTTTCGTTTGGAAGAGGTGTTAACTTTACAAGTGGATTGCCGATTGTTCGTACATCACCGGACCACGGCGTTGGTTTTGATATTGTAGGTAGAGGAGAGGCATCACCCGATTCTTTATTACAAGCAATATATATGGCCATAGATATTTACCGGAATCGTAAAATGAATAAAGAATTAAATGAGAATCCTTTGGAAGAGAAAGTAAGATAAAAAAAAGCTCCATATGGAGCTTTTTTTATTGTTATGCTTCGCCTTTTGGCTCGCCAATATTCATATAAGGCATTGGTCCTTGCTGATTTGGTAGATTTATTTTACCAAAGTTAGATTCAAAACGCTTAATATTCTCATCAAGTGCCATCAACAATCGTTTAGCATGTTCGGCAGTTAAAATAATACGGCTTTTGACCTTTGCTTTCGGAACACCGGGAACTATTCTTACGAAATCAACTACAAATTCTGATGAAGAATGTGAGATGACAGCAAGGTTAGAATAGGTTCCTTGAGCAATATCATCTGTTAATTCAATATTAATCTGGTTTTGTTTTTCTTCGTTCATAATATGATTATTCTATATTTTCAGTTTTAGACTGAATTAATTTTTCGTAATCTTCTTTAGAGCCGACAATTAGATTTTTGTATTTCTTAAGTCCTGTACCGGCAGGAATTGGCTGTCCGACAATTACATTTTCCTTTAGTCCTGCAAGGTCATCAACTTTAGCTTTAATGGCAGCTTCGTTAAGGACTTTAGTTGTTTCTTGGAATGAGGCAGCTGAAATAAAACTCTTAGTTTGCAATGATGCTCGCGTAATTCCTTGCAGAACAGGTTTTGAGGTTGCAGGAATAGCATCACGGACTTCAACTAACTGTTTGTCATTTCGTTTTAATGATGAATTGATTTCGCGTAATTTCCGTGGTGAGATGATTTCACCTTTTTGAACTTCGGTGGAATCGCCTGTTTCGGTTACTACTTTTTTACCGTAAATTTCATCATTGGTTTCCATAAATTCAACTTTGTCAACCAAATTATTTTGCAAGAAATAGGTGTCTCCCGGATCTTCAATTTGAACTTTCCGCATCATTTGTCGAACAATGACTTCATAGTGCTTATCATTAATTTTTACACCTTGGAGACGGTAAACCTCCTGAACTTCGTTTACAAGATATTCCTGAACAGCGGTTGGTCCCTTAATTGCCAAAATATCTTTCGGTGTGATAGCACCATTAGTCATTGGGGTTCCTGCTTTTACAAAATCATTTTCTTGTATCAGAATTTGTCTGGATAAAGGAATCAAATATTTCTTTGTTTCGCCGGTTGATTTTGATGTGATAGTAACCTCATGATTTCCGCGTTTGATTTTACCAAAATTCACAATACCATCAATCTCAGCAACTACAGCAGGATTTGATGGGTTTCTGGCTTCAAACAATTCGGTAACCCGTGGTAAACCACCTGTAATATCACCGGCTTTTGAAGAAGTTCTTGGTATTTTTACTAAAACTTCGCCAATGGTAATTTTACTGTTTTCTTTAATGGAAATATGGGCACCAACAGGTAATGAATAAGTTTTTATTATTTCTTTCTTGGTATTTAGAATATTGAGAGAAGGAATCTTTGATTTATCTCTTGATTCAATAATAATTCGTTCTTCAAATCCTGTTTGTTCGTCAATTTCAGTAATAAAATTGACATTTTCAACCAGCGATTCAAATTTAACTTTACCGGCTACTTCCGATATAATTACAGCATTGTATGGATCCCATTCACAAATAATATCTCCTTTTTTTACGGTGTCATTTTCATCAAAATAGATTTTTGAACCGTAAGGAATATTATGGGTTGAAAGGATAATTTTTGTTTTCTTGTCAATTAATCGCAGTTCACTCATTCGACTAACGACGATCTTGACAGATTTACCTTCCTCATTTTTGTAATCAACAGTACGCAAATCGTCAATCTCAATTTTCCCGTCGTATTTTGCTGTAATAGTAGATTCTGTTCCAATATTACCGGCAATACCACCGACATGGAATGTACGAAGTGTCAATTGAGTTCCCGGTTCACCAATAGATTGAGCGGCAATAACACCAACAGCTTCTCCGGTTTGAACCATTTTCCCTGTTGCCAGATTTCGACCATAACATTTTGCACATACACCGTGTTTTGATTCACAGGTAAGAACCGAACGAATTTCAACTTGTTCAATTGGTGATTCTTCAATTTTTTCAGCTTTTTCTTCGTCTATTTGGTCACCTGCTTTAGCAATCAGTTCGCCTGTAAGTGGGTGATAAATATCGTGAACACAAACCCTGCCGAGAATACGGTCATAGAGTGATTCTACAATTTCTTCGTTGTTTTTGATTGCTGTAGCAACTAGACCACGAAGTGTACCGCAGTCATTTTCAGTAATGATTGCATCTTGAGCAACATCAACCAATCGTCTTGTTAAATATCCGGCATCAGCTGTTTTCAATGCAGTATCAGCTAAACCTTTTCGTGCACCGTGAGTAGAAATAAAGTATTCCAATACCGACAATCCTTCTTTAAAGTTAGCGATAATCGGATTCTCAATAATTTGTCCACCTTCGGCACCTGATTTTTGTGGTTTTGCCATCAACCCACGCATACCTGACAGCTGACGAATTTGTTCTTTGGAACCACGAGCACCGGAATCAATCATCATATAGATTGAATTAAATCCTTGTTTATCAGAGCTCAAGGTTTTCATTAAGATGTTTGTCAGTTTCGTATTAGTATGTGTCCAGATATCAATAATCTGATTGTATCGTTCATTATTGGTAATAAGTCCAAGATTATAGTTGGCTAATACTTCATCAACTTGTTCGTGAGCATTAGCAATCAGTTTTTCTTTTTCTTTAGGGATAATAACATCACCAAGATTGAAAGACAGACCGCCCTTGAATGCCATGATATATCCAAGATGCTTGATATTGTCAAGGAAATTGGCTGTATCGGCTGCTCCTTTGGTTTTATATACATTCCCAATAATTTCACGAAGTGATTTTTTTGTCAACAACTGATTGATGAAAGCGATTCCTTTCGGCACTTCTTGATTAAGTAGAACACGCCCAACAGTTGTTTCAATAATCTCATTATTCTCTGATGGAATTCTTACTTTTATTTTAGCGTGTAAGTCAACCCGTTTTTCGTTATAGGCAATGACTACTTCTTCAGGTCCGTAAAAGAACATATTTTCACCTTTTGAACCTTCTTTTTCTTTGGTCATATAATATAATCCTAAGACCATATCTTGAGAAGGAACAGTAATTGGTGAACCGTTTGCAGGATTCAGGATGTTATGAGATCCTAACATTAACAGTTGTGCTTCAAGAATTGCAGCATTACCGAGCGGTAAATGGACAGCCATTTGGTCACCATCAAAGTCGGCATTAAAAGCCGTACATGCCAACGGATGAAGCTGAATAGCTTTTCCTTCAATCATTTTTGGTTGAAATGCCTGAATTCCTAATCGGTGTAGTGTTGGAGCACGGTTAAGCAAGATGGGGTGTCCTTTCAATAAATTCTCGAGAATATCCCAAACGATAGATTCCCGTTTGTCAACAATTTTTTTTGCCGATTTAACTGTTTTAACAATTCCGCGTTCAAGTAATTTGCGGATGATAAATGGTTTATAGAGTTCTGCGGCCATCTCTTTTGGAATACCGCATTCATGCATCTTCAGTTCCGGACCGACAACAATAACAGAACGGGCAGAATAGTCAACGCGTTTTCCTAAAAGGTTTTGACGGAACCGTCCTTTTTTCCCTTTTAAGCTATCTGTTAGTGATTTTAGGGGTCTTTTGGATTCTGTAGTTACAGCATTATCTTTTCTACTATTATCCAATAGTGAGTCAACAGATTCCTGCAACATTCGTTTTTCATTACGCAGAATAACTTCGGGAGCTTTTATCTCCAATAATCGTTTCAAACGGTTGTTACGGATAATTACACGACGGTATAAATCATTCAAATCTGATGAAGCGAAGCGACCACCATCTAACGGAACCAAAGGTCTTAGGTCTGGAGGGATAACAGGGATTACTTTTAATATCATCCATTCCGGCAAACTAACACCGTGGGAAGCACGGAAAGATTCAACAACATTTAATCGTTTTAATGCTTCGTTTTTTCGTTGAACAGAAGTTTCGGTGTTTGCTTTATGTCGTAACTCATTTGCCAAAGAGTCTAAATTCAAATTGTCTTTAGAAAGTAATAATAATAATGCTTCACCACCCATTTTAGCAATAAACTTATTAGGGTCAGAGTCTTCCAAGAGTTGATTTTCTTTTGGAAGGGAGTCCATAATCTTGTTATATTCTTCGTCATCTAATAAGTCCATTTTTTTTACGCCGTCGGCTTCTTTTATTCCCGGTTGAATAACAACATATTTTTCGTAATAAATAATTTGCTCCAGTTTTTTATTTGCAAGACCTAATAAATAAGCAATTTTACTTGGGAGTGTTTTAAAAAACCAAATGTGAGCAACGGGCACAACTAATTGAATATGTCCCATGCGTTCACGACGCACTTTTTTCTCGGTAACTTCCACACCACATCGGTCACAAACAATTCCTTTGTATCGGATGCGTTTATATTTACCACAATGACATTCATAGTCTTTTGTAGGACCAAAAATTCTTTCGCAGAAAAGCCCATCTCTCTCCGGTTTGTAAGTACGATAATTAATGGTTTCTGCTTTAGTAACTTCACCACGGGAATTACTCAGTATCTTTTCCGGTGAGGCGATGCTGACTTGAATCTTTGAGAAATTGCTTTTAATTCCGGTTTCTTTTTTGAAAGCCATAAAAAAGTTATTTATTAAATGTTATTATTCAAAATCTAAATTAATTGCTAAGCCCTTGAGTTCATTTACAAGGACATTGAATGATTCGGGAATACCCGGTGTTGGGAATTGTTCACCTTTAACAATTGCTTCGTAGGTTTTAGAGCGGCCGACAATATCGTCTGATTTAATAGTTAATATTTCTCTTAAAACATTGGCAGCACCAAATCCTTCGAGTGCCCAAACTTCCATTTCACCAAATCGCTGACCACCAAATTGTGATTTACCACCGAGTGGTTGTTGTGTAATCAGTGAGTATGGTCCAATAGAGCGGGCATGCATCTTATCATCAACGAGGTGATTCAGTTTCATCATATAGATGATACCGACTGTTGCCGGTTGTTCAAATTTTTCTCCTGTTTCACCGTCATATAAATAGGTCATTCCGAAATCAGGAATATTTGCTTTTCGGGTATATTCCGTAATTTGCTCTAATGAAGCACCATCGAAAACCGGTGTGGCAAATTTTAGCCCCAGTTCTTTTCCTGCCCAACCCAAAACAGTTTCGTATATCTGTCCCAGGTTCATACGCGAAGGTACACCTAATGGGTTAAGAACTATGTCAACAGGTGTCCCATCATCCAAAAATGGCATATCTTCTTCACGAACAATTTTGGCAACAATACCTTTGTTACCATGTCGTCCTGCCATTTTATCTCCGACCTTTAAAACGCGTTTTTGGGCAATATAAATTTTTGCCAGTTTCAAGATTCCTGATGGTAATTCGTCACCAATAGTGATGTTGAAGATTTTTCGTTTTTCTTCTGCTTTTATTTCTTTATATTTTAGGTGATAGTTGCTGATAACACGAATAACATTGGTATTATGTTTTTTATCAGATGTCCACCTATTAGTAGGAAGCAGATTATGATAGTCAATTTTTTGAAGATTCTTTAAGGAGTATTTGGTTCCCCTTTTTATAATTTCTTCACCTAAATTATTTTTAATTCCTTGTGATGTTTTACCATTTAGAATCTTATATAATTTTTGGAGAAGTAAGTCGTATAATTTGGCAAGTTTCTGTTCACTTTCCTTAACAATTTTTTCAGTCAGTACTTTTTCAATTGATTTGGTTCTCTTATCTCTGGTTGTACGGGAAAAGAGTTTAGTGTCAATAACAGTACCGTGAACGGAAGATGGAACTTTCAAAGAAGCATCTTTTACATCGCCGGCTTTATCTCCGAAAATAGCACGAAGAAGTTTTTCTTCCGGTGTTGGATCCGATTCACCTTTTGGTGTGATTTTACCAACTAAAATATCACCCGGCTTAACATTGGCACCGATTCTGATAATTCCATCTGCATCAAG
>JALTEO010000180.1 GCA_027073875.1 Bacteroidales bacterium | reverse complement strand
AAAGTTTTAATCCTTTCACTTTTATTAACTTTTGCTACGAAATATTCTTTTGCACAAGGATATGAAATTGGGATTCCATTTTATAAAAATATTTCACCAAAAGAATATGGTTTTGAGAGTCAAAATTTCTCTATCACGCAAGACTCAATAGGACGAATTTTTATTGGTAATTTAAATGAAATCCTGATTTTTGATGGTTCTCACTGGGATTTTATCCCTATTAAAGGGGTGCCTTATTTTACAAGAAACAATACAGGAGAGATTTTTGTCGGTGGTTTTAAACAATTCGGAAAAATAGAAAATAAATTCTATGGCAGATATGATTTTCATCAATTAACTAATAACTCAAAAGATATTATAGAAGGTCAAATTGATAAGTTAGTATCTTTTGGAAAAGAAATTTTCTTCAAAACAAAAAATGATATTTTTAAATATTCCAAAAAAGATGGCTTTACTAAAATAAACTTTTCGGGGCCTTATGTTAACTTATTCAAAATAAAGAACAAACTCTTCTTTGTCAAAGACACAAATCTTTACATATACCAAAGAAAACATCCAAGACAAATCTCACTCCCCCCAACCACTAAGAATGACTTTATTATTGATATCCTACCCTACGATAAAGATAAACTTCTTTTCCGTTTTCACAACAATGGATTTTACACTTACAACGAAAAAAATAATCAATTCTCTTCTTTTACATCATCATTAAACAATTGTATCCTTCCTGATAATTATGTAAAAACCATACCAATAAATAATGATATTTTTGTCCTCGGCACCCAAGATAACGGTATTATTTTTTTTGATAAGAAAGGACAAGTTATTAGCTCTTTTGACCAAGATAACGGTTTAATAAATAATAATATTACAGACTTATTTATTGACAGGGATAAAAATTTATGGGTATTAACCAACTATGGATTTTGCATTATTCAAACAGATTTTCAATTTACTTTTTTCGGGTCGAGTTCCGGATTAGATGGTGGATTATCTGACATCATCCGATTTAACAATAATCTATATATCAGCTCACTGCAAGGAACTTATCTACTTTCTGACACCTGTTTATACGACAGCACAACAAAACATTTTAACCACGACCGTTTTCACCAAATCTCCGGATTAGATATGAAAACAGAAAATTTCCTATATTTTAAACATCACTTATTACATTCAACAACTACGGGTATTTTTGATATTAATGGGAAAACAGCTAAAAAATTAAGCAATGAATCATCACGCGGGATTTACACAATAAAAAAAGATTCAGATTTATTATTAACAACAGGTTCCAATGGCGTTTCTATTTTCCGCTTCTCTAATGGCAATCTTTCTTTTCAAGGAAAATTCACTAATTGTCATTCCTCTATCAGAACCTTTGCCGAAGATGGGAATACTTTTTGGTTCGGCTCAAACCATCAGGGATTATTTAAAATTACTATTACTGACTCCATTAATTTTGATGCACCTTTTATTTCGCTAAATAATGCCAAAGGTTTACCCTCTGAATTTAATTGGATTGATGTTTACAGCACTTCAAACGGGACTATTTTCTCAACAGATAAAGGCGTTTACCGTTACAATAAGACAACTAAATCATTTTATCAAGATACATTATTGGGATTAGACTTTTCTTCCGGAGAAGTGTGGGTCTTCCCTATTTTAGAAGATAAAAATAAAAATCTTTGGTTTAGCAGCGGAACCAAAGGGAAATATGAAAAACATACTTTTTTCGCAAAATTTAATTCAAAAGATAAGCCCTATCAGCTTATTAGCTACCCTCTGAATAAAATTAACGACCAGTCAATTGAAAGTATATATATAGATTCTAATAAAATAGCATGGTTTGGAACCATGAATAATTTAATTCGCTTTGATTTTTCAGAAATTGATAGACGCCAAGACACCTTACCCCCTAAGATATTAATTCATGCTATTATAATTGGTAAAGATTCTCTATTAGTATTACCAACTGATTTCTTAAGCAAATCCGAAGAACCTTTAGAAATTGACTATGCTCTGCGAGATATTCATTTTGAATTTTCCACGCCGGAATATTCATCTGCCACAATAGAATTCAACTATTTCTTAGAAGGTTACAATAAAAAATTCTCGGGATGGGAAAACAAAAATTTCAAAGAATTTACAAATCTCTCACCCGGAGAATACATTTTACATGTTAAAGCCAGAGACAACATCAAAGCAATCGAGGGAGAAATTATCATCCCATTCTCAATTGCTGCCCCGTATTACCTAACAACTTCCGCCTACATCTTTTATTTAGCCCTTTTAGCATCACTCATTTTGCTAATTATTTACTGGAGAAACTATTTATCTGAAAAAGAGAAATTTAACATACAACAACTACTTAGCCAACGAACAGAAGAATTAGTTTATCAAAAAGAACGAGCCGAAGAACTACTCTCAAAAATCTTACCCGAAGACACAGCCAAACAGATTCAAAAGAAAGGGAAAGCCGACAGGAAATTATTTAAGATGGTTACAGTTCTTTTTGCTGACATCAAAGGTTTTACAAAAATTGCAGAAAACACACCGCCAAAAGAACTTTTAGACGAATTAGATACATTATTTCTAAAATTCGACACTTTAGTAGAAGAAATGGGAATTGAAAAAATAAAAACCATTGGCGATGCCTATATGTGTGCCGGAGGTATTCCAAGGAAAAACAGAACAAATCCAATTGATATCATTTTAAGCGGTATGAAAATGTTAGCATATCTTCAAGAAATAAATAACATTTCAAAAACTAAGTGGCAAATAAGAATAGGCGTGCATACAGGACCGGTAATTGCCGGCGTAATTGGCACACAAAAAATCAGTTATGATATCTGGGGCGACACGGTTAATGTTGCCAGCCGTATGGAGTCCATGGGCGAAGCGGGAGAAATCAACATCTCTGAATCAACACACGAACTGGTAGAAAAGTATTTTGAGTGTATCCCCCGCGGAATGATTCCCGTAAAATATAAAGGCAACATCAGTATGTATTTTGTAAAAGGTCTTAAGTCAAAATATGCTGCCGATGCCGAAGGAAAGATTCCTAATGATGCTTTTTATTTTCAACTTCAGCACATTCGTTTTTCTGATTTGGAAGAATTAGTATTAACAAAACTGGAAAAAGGACTCCCAAAGGATATGTATTATCACAATGTAAAACACACCATAGATGTAATTAACCAAGCTGAATTAATTGCACGGGGAGAAAACTGCACAGATGAAGAAATTCTGATACTTAAAACAGCAGCATTGTTTCACGATTCCGGTTTTATTATCAGTTATGATGACCACGAAGAACAAGGCATTAAACTAGCTAAAGAAATTCTCCCTCAATTTAAATACACACAAGAACAAATTCGACTTATCGGCGAACTTATTTATGCAACTAAATTCCCGCCAAACCCAAAAAACAAACTACAAAAAATTATTTGCGACTCCGACCTTGATTATTTAGGAAGAGAAGACTTTATACCGGTTTCCAACGAGCTTTTCAGAGAATTGTCTGCACATGGGAAAGTAAAATCAATTGAAGAATGGAACAATATTCAGATTAAATTTTTACAAAGCCATCAATATTACACTGAAACAGCGAGAAACATCAGAAGAGTAAACAAATTAAAACAGTTAGAAAGACTCAAAAAATCGATAAAAGACAACAGGTAAACTTAGAAATATTCTAAAGGAAATTTTGAATTATTTCCCAAAAATAAAAATCTCGGTTTGGTTTAAAATTTGACGAACATCGGAATGCACCCACGACACGCCTTTCTCTATAGCAGTAATACCTAATTCCTGCCAATATTTTTGAATATATTCGCGTACTTCATCAGGAGTTGCTTTCAAAAAAATTTTGTCGGAAGCCCTACCCCACGAATGTTGTGAGAAACGCTTATAGTACGGACTATCATCTGTTCTTATTCCAGACCATTCTCTGTCACCACCGGAATACCATGTATTAATTTTTATCGGACCAAATACATCACGCAATCTTTGGTCGGCAAGAATCAAGTTTTTGTCTAGTATGCCTATCAAATAATTTGGATGTTTTGCTGCATATTTCTTGTACAGTGCAGGTGGAATGTACTCATCCAGATAAAAATTTGTAGTAAGTTTTATTCTGCCCATAATGTTGGAATATTGTCGGGGTGAAAGGATTCGAACCTTCGACCTCGTCGTCCCGAACGACGCGCGCTAACCGGACTGCGCCACACCCCGTATGATTTTATAACAAATATTTCAAACAACTATATATTGCGGGGAATAACCGGATTCCGAAAACTTTGTTTTCGTGAATGCTCGAAAAAATACAAATCAGCAGATTTTGTTTTTTCGGCACTGCACCACACCCCGTAAATATATATCAAGACCTTTACAAAACCTCTGATTTTGTCATTCTGAACACAGTGAAGAATCTGTAAATAACGACTATTCAGTTATTGAGATTCTTCGCACTGCTCAGAATGACAGTTTTTTAGTTTTACAAATGACTTATACCACACCTAAAGAACTAATACCGAACCGCTAACAAATCATTCAATAACTGTTCTTATTATTGTTAGCTGTTCAAGCATTAACAAAACCGAATCGGTTTTGTTAATTTGAGCGTACAAAGAAACAGAAAATTTTTGTATTCTTTTTTATCTGTCAATATTTTTTACAAAAAAAACAAATGGATTTTTATTTTGACTTTTCGTCTATATCAAACGACTTCCAACCCAATGCCTTTAGGTCAACTAACTCACCTTGTTTAGTCTGCATCCGCACACCTTCGCTTTTATCAGTAATATAACCAATAATAGAAAGCCCATCGACATCTTTTACTTTGTCTAAATCATTCAATGGTACCGTAAACAGCATCTCGTAATCTTCACCTCCATCTAATGCCGCTGTAACCGGATGAATATTCATCTCCTCTGCCGCAGTAATCGTATCCTTATGAATAGGAATTTTCTCCTCATAAATTAAACAGCCCATATCCGATTTTTGGCAAATGTGAAAAAGTTCGGATGACAAACCATCGGAAATATCAATCATAGCAGTAGGTTGTACTTCTAATCTTTCCAACAATTCAATCACATCACGACGCGGTTCCGGCTTCAATTGCCGCCCCAACACATATTGATAATTATCTAATTCCGGTTGCACCTCAGGAGCATCTTTAAAAACCTGTTTTTCTCGTTTTAATACCTGCACTCCCATATAAGCACCACCTAAATCACCCGACACACAAATCAAATTTTTTTCTTTGGCTCCGGAACGATAAACAACTTTTTTCTTTTCCACTTCACCAACAGCTGTAATACTTATCGTCATTCCTGTAAATGAAGATGTTGTATCACCACCTACCAAATCAACCTGATAACGGTCGCAAGCCAAACGAATGCCGGCATAAATTTCTTCTACGGCATCTAACGAAAATTTTCCTGATATTGCCAACGAAACTGTAATTTGTTTCGGATGAGCATTCATAGCATATACATCCGAAAGATTAACGGCAACAGCTTTGTATCCTAAATGTTTCAATGGCGTATAGACTAAATCAAAATGAACACCTTCGACCAACAAATCGGTAGTAACCACCAAAAGATTTTTGCCATAATTTAACACGGCAGCATCATCACCTACTCCTTTTACGGTAGATTTGTGAAATAATTTAATGTCTTTTGTTAAGTGGTCAATTAATCCGAACTCACCTAATTCTTCGATACTTTTTGCCATATTTTTTTCGGCAAAGATAAGCCAAAAAGTTAAATGAAATTTTGCCTGTATTAAAATAAGTATTAATTAGTTTACCAAGGACATAATACCTGCAGCACAACCTGCTTCTCCATCTTTAAATGAGATATAAATTTTGTATGTACCTGTTTTCTTGCAAAGAAAATCGAACATTTTATAGTTCTTTTCTTTTGAAACAAGATAAGAAGTGCCAAGTAATTTATTACCTTCGTAGAGTTGAATAATAGGAACACCGGAGAACTCTACAGCTTTTGCTATATTAAACCTGTAATGATTACCGGCATTTAGCGTAACCTGAAATTTAGCAATGGCACGAGGTTTATTCTTGGGTGTTGCCGGAAGTTTCACTTTAAAATCTTTTAAATAAGTAGCTCCTTGATTTTGCGACACTGCAATATCAATCAGTTTTTCATTGCACTGTCCAAACGAAAACGAATAGAACAGAGCCATTGTCAACATTAAAAATATTTTTTTCATCACTATCTAATTAATTGCATTATATCTGATTTCAGCAATCTGATTTCGAATATTTTCTAAATCTTTTTCTGTAATCGTCACTACACTTTTTTCATTTTGAACTACAGTTAAAATGCCATCTTGTTCTACCGTCTCCGGCTCACCCAACTCATAAGTAATCTTAACCGGCTCATAATATTCTTTTAGTTTTTTAAGCTGTTCCAATAGTTGATTAAAATTTGAGTCTCCTTTGTAATTTCCTAAAATTAAGACAATGTTATTAAGAACCATTTTTTGCTCAGCTATCCTATCTGATATTTCTTTGAGCTTTACTTGATCATTTATTTGTGTTGCAAAATACATTCCCTCAATCCACACACCGGCAATAATTAACACACTTATATTGGTCCGGTGATTTTCTCGCAAATATTTATCAATTTTATTAAAACTGTGGACAGACAGATAAGTCAACGAATCCAAATCATCACCCGATGACGCAAAATCTCTCAGTGTTTTGAAATCAAAAAATTGCCCCACACTAATTCCTTCAGCCAATGATTTGATGGCGGTCAGATAATCGAGAATAAAACGATTTTGACCATACAAATTCAAATAGCCAAGGTCAGCACCTAATATGCCTAAGTTTAGTGATTTTTTAAAACTTGTAGTGTATTTATCTAAATGATTGGTAGGTGCTAATAGCTCCGGTGAAAAATTACTACCTGTTTCCTTTATTAAAGCCGCCATTTCAATAGGCGAAGAAATATTTTGGACTAAATCATCCATTGACTTATTAGAAATCTCCGGCACAGGTTCAGTTTCTTGCAATAAAGAATCCGGAATATCAATATCATCACCTATATCGACAGAATTTTGTTCGTTGTTGCACGAAAAAGCAAATACAACGAAAAAGGCAATCAAAAAATAATTAATCTTCCTCATAATGTATATCAAAATCTTTCAAACAACAATGGCAAATTTAATGCCGTTTTCACCCTATTAAGATAAAGTAAGACAAATAAGACACCATCATAATCCAAAAGACAAAGGTATTAAAATTATATGTATTAAAAAAAAATCCCTGAAAGTTACATTTATTTTACAACTATCATTTACCTCGAAAAATGCATAACCGCTCCTAAATTAATTGCCCTGTACATTCAGTAAATCTATAATCTTCTTAGCAATATCGTCTCCATTCAGGATAAAATCAGGTGTCATTTTATTCAGTGTTTCTTTTGTCATCGTATTCACTTGACAATCTGCCGGATTTTGAACAATGGTTTTGCCCCCAAAATCTTGTATCACTTTCATTCCCGCGGCACCATCTTTGTTAGCACCCGACAAGATTACTGCTAATAATTCTTCCTTATACAAATAACCCGCCGACATAAATGATAAATCAATAGATGGACGGGAATGATTTACTTGCTCCTCAGTAGATAACAAAATTTTATTTTTTGAATCGAAATACATATGATAATTTGCCGGAACGAGATAAGCCACACCTTTTATAATATCCTGTTTATCAAATGGTTCAACAACTTCAATGTTCGATTTTAACGATAATGCCTCTACAAAACCAGATCGTATATGTTTTAACCTGTGAAGTACCAAAAAAACAGGAACAGGGAAATCTCTCGGTATTGAATAAAGTATCTTATTAACTACCTGAAAACTACCTGCCGAACCTCCTATTATCAACGCTTTGAACATAAATTATTGTTTCTGATAAATCCGTTCGTTACTATCAATTAATTTCAATCTCACTTTTTTTGTATTTTCTATTTTTTCTTTAACACCGAGAAACATCATACCTTTTGGTTTTAATGACTCAGCCATAAACTTAAGAATACCCTCATCAAAAGGCGATGAAAAATACAGCAATTGATTACGAAAAAAAATCATATCCTGCTTATCCGGCAACGGTGCCTTAAAAAAATCGTGATGAACAATTTTAAAACGGATTGGACTTCCGGCATATTTAAAAATATAATTCCCACGACCATCTCTATCAAAATATTTATCCAAATTCGTTTTTTTAAATTTCAGCCGTTCAAAGTTTACCTTACTCAATTCAAATTTTCGTTTCTCAAACACCATTAATAATGATTGAATGTCCATAGGAAAAGGATTTGAAACAATTATCTCAAAGCCGGAATTAATCCGTAGTTCAGCTAAAATTATCAAGAATGACAATAGTTCATTTCCAATGATATTTCCCGGGAAACACACTTGTATCTCACCGGTTGTTTTCCTATTTAATATCAACGAAATAATTTTTTGCCAAAATGAAGGATCTCTAAACATTTCAGTTATTGGTACATGAAAGAAACGAAAGAAATCATTATCAAGTTGTTTATTTTCAATCCGAGATTTAAGTTCCTCTAAATTATCCACTTTATAATAATCCATCAACGAAATAATTTTCCTTCGAAAAATAATCGGCTGATAATAAGAAAAATCAAAATCATAGCCCATTTTAATAGCATTTATTATCTGCTCATAGTCTATAATACTGATATCATAAAATTGTATTCTCCTTGAACACATTAATTC
>JALTEO010000179.1 GCA_027073875.1 Bacteroidales bacterium | reverse complement strand
ATTCTAGGCACTTATTTAATTTACAATGTATAATTTACAATTAATAACTTATTTTGCAGGCTATTTGTTGTGGACTGCATAATTCGTAATTCCTAATTCGTAATTAAAAATTAATAGGCACTTTAAAGCAACACTCGCCAGTAAAAATATGCGACTACGGCAACTAATATAATGCCTACAAAATCGAAAATTACGCCAAACCTGACCATATCTTTTACTTTGACAAGTCCTGTGCTCATAGCGATGGCATTGGGTGGAGTAGAGATAGGCAACATAAAAGCGTAGCTGGCACAGATAGTTGCTACAAGTTGTAAAAGCAACATTTCTTTTGGCGGAAATACTGACGATAATCCGAAAATGATGGGTAATAACACAGCGGTAAGTGCTGTATTACTGGTGATTTCTGTCAATAGTGCAGCAAAAGCACCGATAATAATCAGTATCCAAAATAGTGGCAAGTTTTGTAATCCGAGTAGATATTGTGCCAACTCTTTAGACAGTCCTGTGGCGGTGAAGGCGGCAGCAATGGAAAATCCCGCACCGAAAAGAAAAATAATTTCATAGGGAATCTTTTTACTGTCTTTCCATTCGAGAAATCCGATTTTAGGAATGAACATTAATAAGCCAAATGAGAGTAAAATCATTTTCTCATTGAGTCCCAGCCCATTGTAATATGGCTTGATGGGTGAGTTAGCAAATAATAACAGTAACAAAATGACAAGTATGGCTACCAATCGTTTATGTTCGCGAGTGTAAATTGTCGGTTCAATATTAATTTCCAAATCCTGTTTTTTAATGCCTCGCGACATTACCCAACTCATTGCGAAAAGCATAATGACAGCTAACGGCAACATAAATTCTACCCACTGCATAAATGGAATTGCCGGCAGATGATGATCATCGAGGAAGCCCATAAAAATCAGGTTTGGCGGTGTGCCGATGGGTGTAATGATGCCACCGATACTGGCACCAAAAGCGACAGCCAGCAAAAGGCGGATGGTCAGTTTCTTATTTTTTGTCAAGAAAGTGGCAACAGGAATCAATAATAATGCTGTGGTAGTATTGGAAATAACACTGCTCAACAGGGCTGAGGCAAGACTTACGGAAAACAATATGCCCCACGGTGTTTTTGGGAAAATGCTCATTAATTTGTTGGCAATAACCTTATGAAGTCCTATCTTTTCTGTGGCAATGGCAAGCATAAATCCACCGAGAAACAAAAAGATAATGGATTTGGAATAGTTGACTGCCGTGTCGCTGACGGATAGAATGTTAAACGCCGGAAACAGTAGTAACGGGAGTAATGACACCACACCGAGTGGCAATCCTTCGTTGGTCCATAAAGTAACTAACATTGTAATGATTGCCAGTAAGATAGCGTGATTATATGCCAAAAAATATTGGCTGATACCGAAAGCAATTCCACCGAGGACGATAGAAAGTGCTATTTTCTGAAACGGTTTCATTTGTTATTTGAAATGTTGTTTATTTTTCCGGTCAGCGGGTTATACGAAATACTTGTGTTTTTGTTACGAAGAATATTTGCAGGTAGTTCGAGTGTTTGTCCCATTTGAGCGATAGCCATTTGTTTTTCAATAACTAATTCATTACCAAAAAATAATCTAACAGTAACTTCTTGCGGAATGCGGTAAATCAACCCTTTTCCCTTGGTTTTTGCTGAAAATCCGGTTGTGAATTTTTCCATCGGAATAATTTTTATAATAATTGGTTTCCCTGAATGATTATTGATACCGTAAATGTTTGAGAAATAAGCAAGTGTATCAGTCAGATTTGCCGGGCTTGGCAAAAAATGAAAATCTTGTGTGTAGGGCGTTGCAATGTTTTTGCCTGTAATGAGCTCTTTCAATGATTTTTCCAGACTGTCAAGATGCTGAATTCTGATTTTTATGCTCTCGGCATTACCCGAAGAGTCATTCATGGCGGCAATGATGCGAAATTTTCGTTTGCGTGTTTTTATCAAATATTTGTAAATGTCATTAGCATAATCCGTTTTATCTTTTGCCATTTCTTTTTTTACGAAACTTCGTTTAGTATAGGAAATTGAGTCGCGTTTTACGGTGGTATAAATCGTGTCAATAATATCGCGTGTGTTTTTTTTAATGAAATAATTGTTGTAGTCGGGTAGCTGTTGTTCAGGAGAAAAATTGTTAATTCCGGCAGAAGTTGATTGTTGTTCTTGTTTAGTATCGGTATTGATTCCCAGTAAAATATTTTGGTCGTTTAACTGAACGGATGAAACTTTCTTGCCGGGTTGTAACAGATAGCAATGCGAAGAGTCCGGTTGTCCGGCAGGTTGCAGTTGGATATTTGTTATTTTCCATTGCGGCATACTGTTTTTTTGTTTTATGGGTAGTAAATTCTGTGCTTCACGCGAAAATTGTCCGGCTATGTGATTTTGCTTTTCGAGATTGATGATAATATTGATTTCCGTTTGCGGTAGATAAAAAACAATGCCGGGCTTTTCAATTGTTTCACCCTTGTGAATTGGTGTAATTTTTAACGGTGAGCAGCCAACAAAGATGCTTAATGCTAATAAAATTAGATACTTGGTTTTTTTCATCTGTTTGTTTTTAGTTCAAAAGTTTGTAAAGTTAAAAGTTCATAATTCATCTGTTCTATCGTTATATTATTC
>JALTEO010000178.1 GCA_027073875.1 Bacteroidales bacterium | reverse complement strand
TGCCTGCTGATATTTATGTCCGTTATTTGCGGCTGAATCACAAAGATGTGATTTTCGTATGCGGTTCCGACGAACACGGTGCCGCCATTACACTTCGTGCCAAAAAAGAAGGTACCACCCCAAAGGCAATCATTGACAAATACCACGAAATAAACAAAAAAGCATTTGCCGATTTTGGAATTGCCTTTGATATCTATCACCGCACTTCCGACCCGTTGCACCATAAAACAGCACAGGATTTTTTCACCAAATTGAATAACAAAGGTGCATTTACAACAAAAAACTCTAAACAATTTTACGACGAAGAAAATCATCAATTTCTTGCAGATCGCTACATTACAGGTACTTGTCCGAAATGTGGCTACGAGAATGCCTATGGTGACCAGTGTGAAAAATGCGGCTCGGCATTAAGTCCCACAGAATTGATAAATCCAAAATCAACCATTAGTGGTAATGCACCCGTTCTGAAAGAAACATCACATTGGTATTTGCCCATGCAAAATCATGAACAATGGTTAAAAGAATGGATTAACAAAGGTAATCTTGACGGAGAAAATATTCACGACCCGAAAACATGGCGTAATCAAGTCATTGGACAATGCAACTCATGGATTGACAGCGGCTTGCACGAACGCGCCATGACCCGCGATTTGGATTGGGGCGTAAAAGTTCCTGTAGAAGGTGCCGACGGCAAAGTCTTGTATGTTTGGCTCGATGCTCCCATTGGCTATATTTCAGCGACCAAAGCGTTATTGCCTGATAACTGGGAACCCTATTGGAAATCGAAAGACACCAAATTGGTACATTTTATCGGAAAAGACAATATTGTTTTCCATGCCATTATTTTCCCGATTATACTGAAAGAGTACGGCGAATACATTTTACCCGAGAATGTACCTGCAAACGAATTTTTAAATCTCGAGAATGACAAGCTCTCCACCTCCCGCAACTGGGCAGTATGGCTACACGAATACCTCGAAGATTTTCCGGACAAACAAGATGTTTTGCGTTACACACTTACTTCCATCGCTCCCGAAACCAAAGACAGCGAATTTACTTGGAAAGATTTTCAGGCAAAAAACAATAATGAACTGTTGGCAATCCTTGGCAATTTCGTCAACCGGACTGCCGTATTGATAAAAAAATATTACGACCGTAAAATTCCGCCGCTCAACACACCAGATAAAAACGAACAAGCCATTTTAGACGAAATAATGACTATCAGCCGGAAAGTCAGTGATTTGATAGAACGATATCATTTTCGCGATGCACAAAAAGAGGCAATGAATCTTGCCCGTCTCGGTAATAAATTCTTGACCGAAACCGAACCGTGGAAAATTTTTGAATCCAATCCGGAACGCACACAAACCATTTTACACATTTGTGCACAAATCTCCGCCAACCTTGCCATCGTGATGGAACCGTTTATTCCGTTTACTGCCGGAAAGCTGAAAGACCTTTTGAACTTGCCAAAAGATTTATCGTGGCAGGATATCAATCCTTCATTGCTGAATGCAAGACACGAAATAAAAAAACCTTTTTTTCTGTTTGAAAAGATTGAAGATGAGTCGATTGAGAAACAACGACAAAAACTATTAAAGACCAAACACGAAAACGAGAATACTGTTGAAGCAGTGAAAGCGGAGATTCAATACGACGATTTCACAAAAATGGATATTCGTTCAGCCACTATTTTGGAAGCCGAAAAAGTGCCCAAAACCAAGAAATTGTTAAAGTTAAAATTAGACACCGGCATTGACCAACGCACTGTCGTTTCGGGTATTGCAGAATATTTTTCGCCCGAAGAAATTATTGGTAAGCAGGTATTGGTGCTGGTAAATCTTGCTCCGAGAAAACTCCGTGGCATTGAATCACAAGGCATGATACTTATGGCAAATGATGCAGACGGCAAACTGGTGTTTGTAACACCTGAAGACAAAACGAATAATGGTTCTATTATCAGCTAAAAAAAAGAATTATGAGTGAAGATATTTTCAAAAAAATTATTGCACACGCAAAAGAATACGGATTTGTATTTCCGTCAAGCGAAATTTACGACGGACTTGGAGCGACTTATGACTACGGACCCTATGGCGTAGAGTTGAAAAATAATATCAAGACTTATTGGTGGAAATCCATGGTCAACATGAACGATAATATTGTAGGTCTGGACTCTGCTATTTTTATGCACCCCAAGACATGGGAAGCATCCGGTCATCTGAGTGCTTTTAACGACCCGTTGATTGACAATAAAGATTCAAAAAAACGCTATCGTGCCGATGTGCTGATAGAAGAACAACGCGAGAAATTTCAGCAAAAAATTGACAAGGAAGTAACAAAAGCCGAAAAACGATTTGGTGAAAAATTTGATAAAGAGCAGTTTATCTCAACTAATCCACGCGTTTTAAAATACAAGGAAAAAATATCTGAGCTAACTAAACGATTTCAAACCGCTTTGGAAAATAACGATTTGAAAGAACTGAAACAGATTATTGTGGATTACGAAATTACCGACCCTGTTTCAGGTTCTCGTAATTGGACAGATGTGCGGCAATTCAATCTGATGTTTGAAACTAAGCTGGGTTCACTATCAGAAGGTGCCAACAGCATTTACCTGCGTCCCGAAACAGCACAAGGTATTTTTGTTAATTACC
>JALTEO010000177.1 GCA_027073875.1 Bacteroidales bacterium | reverse complement strand
TAATTTCTTCAATATCTAACGCATTTAACTGTCCTAAGCGATTTTTTAAAAATAAAATTTTTTCCTTTTTAATAAAATTTCCTGTGGTTAAAAATAAGCTATTATCTTTAATTGAAAGTAAAAAAAATCCAAAATTTTTCATTTTAGGATCTTCAACATCTTTACAACTATGATGGAATAAGTTCTGAATACTTTCTATGGCAACATGCATCATTCTTTTCTCCACACTGCGAGGTAAAGTCATTTCTTGTGAAAGGGATTCAATTTTCTCCACATGTTCTGTAACAACCGCTGAAGTTACTTGTCCTGAAAAGAACAATAACTCTTTTTGATTCTTACGAACACTTTTTTCCCAATCTGTTAAGTTAAATTCCATCTTTTATTAAAAAGTGAAACAAAGATAATAATATTTAATTATCTGAAATTATTTTTACAGAAATTTCTGTTTTCCGATATTCTTCCAATGGGGCACAGGTACAGAAAAGATTTCTGTCTCCGTAAGCATCGTTAATACGGGCTGTGGCAGGGAAGAATTTATTTTCCCGTATCCATGGCAATGGGAATCCTGCATCCTCTCTGTTATACGGATGTGTCCATTCATTACTGAGCAATACCTCAACAGGATGAGGGGCATTGATTAAAAGATTATCATCTGAAGGCATTTTACCGTTCTTAATATCCATTATTTCCTGATAAATATTACTCATGGTTTCAATAAACCGGTCTAATTCCGATAATGGTTCACTTTCAGTAGGTTCTACCATCAGCGTACCGTGAACAGGAAATGATAAAGTTGGTGCATGAAATCCATAATCCATCAACCGTTTAGCAATATCCAATTCCGAGATGCCCGTTTCTGTTTTTATTCTATGACAGTTTAAAATTAATTCGTGGGCAACCGTATTATTTTCTCCGGTATAAAGCACATCGTAATAATTACCCAATTTGTGAGCAATATAATTGGCACTGAGAATAGCAATCTTGCTGGCACGGGTTAATCCTTTTTCACCCATCATACGGATATACGCATGTGAGATTGGTAAAATAAAAGCACTACCAAAAGGAGCAGATGAAACCGCTTTGATTGCTTTCGGATTGTCATTAATGGAAATCACCGGATTTGTCGGTAAATAAGGTAATAGTTTCTTGTTAACACCAACAGGACCTACGCCCGGACCACCACCACCATGCGGGATGGCAAAGGTTTTATGTAAATTTAAGTGGCAAACATCGGCACCTATGGCTGCAGGATTAGTTAATCCTACTTGTGCGTTCATATTGGCACCATCCATATAAACCAAGCCGCCATAGCTATGAACGATATCCGCCATTTCTTTAATCTTGGATTCGTAAACACCATGTGTAGATGGATAGGTTACCATGAAAGCAGCCAGATTGTCCTTGTGAGTCTCAGCTTTTTGTTTCAGGTCGGCAACATCAATATTGCCGTTTTCATCACAATCGACAACGACAACTTTATTGCCTGCCATTACGCTGCTGGCGGGATTGGTGCCGTGTGCCGACGATGGAATTAAGACAATATTACGATGTGGCTCATTGTTATCGTGGTGGTAAGCACGGATAAGCATTAGCCCTGTATATTCGCCTGCGGCACCGGAATTTGGTTGAAACGAAACAGCATCAAAGCCGGTAATAATTTTTAAGTCTTCTTCTAATTCTTCAATCAGCTGATAGTATCCTTCCACCTGATTTTTAGGAACAAACGGATGAATATTTCCAAATTCAGCCCAACTTAACGGTAACATCTCCGTGGCAGCATTTAGTTTCATAGTACAAGAACCCAAAGGAATCATAGCATGTGTCAGCGAAATATCTTTCCGTTCCAGCTTTTTGATATACCGCATCATTTCCGTTTCGTTATGATAAGAATTAAATACATCCTCTGTCATAAAATCGGTGTCTCTCAGTAAATTATCGGGAATAATTATTTCTTGCTCATCAATGGTGTATTCGCTTGGTTTTTGTCCCAGTGCAAGAGCAAAAACATCAATAATGCGATTAATATCATCGCGTGTATCTGTTTCATTCAAGCTAATCAAAATATGATTGCTGTCAGGATAAAAGAAATTTATTTCATGTGCTTCGGCAATTGTTCTGATTTCAGTTAATAATGCAGGTTTTTCTACTTTTATTTTCAAAGTGTCAAAAAATACTTCATTTTCCTGCTCAAAGCCAAGTTTCTTCAATTGGTCTGAAACCGCTACTGCACCGGAATGAATTTGAGAAGCAATTTCTTTCAGTTCTTCCGGACCATGGTAAACGGCATACATCCCTGCCATTGTTGCTAAAAGTGCTTGTGCCGTACAAATATTTGAAGTTGCTTTTTCGCGTTTTATATGCTGTTCGCGTGTTTGCAGTGCCATCCGCAATGCGGGTTTTTCGTTGGCATCTACCGACACACCTATAATTCGTCCGGGCATCTGTCGTTTATATTTTTCCATGGTAGCAAAATAAGCCGCATGTGGTCCGCCAAAGCCCATCGGAATACCAAATCGTTGTGTGGAACCAAAAACAATGTCAGCACCCCATTCTCCCGGAGGAGTCAACAGTGCTAAGCTCAAAATATCAGCGGCAACACTTACTTTTATTTCTTTTTCGTGAACTTTCGATACAAATGCGGAATAATCTTCTATTT
>JALTEO010000176.1 GCA_027073875.1 Bacteroidales bacterium | reverse complement strand
ATACAATCCTCCCTTAGGTCTTGACTTTTTGTTTATAGATGGCGACCATACTTATCAAGGAGTGAAGGGAGACTTTGAACATTATTTGCCATATTTAAATTATTTTTCTTTCACAATTATTTAGATAGAAAATTTAAAAACAACGACAAACAAAAAAGTGAATACGTTTTGAACAATCTTATAAACACAAGTAATCAAATAACAAATAATAACAAAACTAAAAATTAAACGCTATGGGAGTAGATTTTGCATTAGTCGATTGGTCGAGAGCCCAATTCGCATTAACGGCATTGTATCATTGGATTTTTGTGCCGTTAACACTGGGGTTTTCATTCATTGTTGCTATTATGCACACAATTTATTTAAAAACAGGTAGTGAAGAATGGAAGAAAATTACCAAATTTTGGATGAAATTATTTGGTATTAACTTCGCTATCGGTGTGGCTACCGGAATCATTTTGGAATTTGAGTTCGGTACCAATTGGTCTAACTATTCTTGGTTCGTAGGAGACATTTTCGGAGCTCCTTTAGCAATTGAAGGTATTTTAGCATTCTTCATGGAATCAACTTTCGTTGCCATTATGTTCTTCGGATGGGGTAGAGTAAACAAAAAGTTCCATGTTTTATCATCTTGGTTAACAGCAATTGGAACAAACTTGTCTGCAATTTGGATTCTTATTGCAAACGCATGGATGCAACATCCGACAGGAATGCAATTTAATCCGGACACAGCAAGAAACGAAATGATGAACTTCGCTGAAGTTGTATTTAACCCTACCGCTGTCACAAAATTTTTACACACCATTTCACAAGCATACTTATTGGCAGCAGTTTTCGTAATGGGTGTTAGTGCTTGGCTTATTTTAAGAAACAAAAGCGTATTATTAGCTAAGAAAAGTTTGCTTGTCTCATCAATTTTTGGATTTTTAGCAAGTTTATTTGTAGTATTTACAGGGGATATGCATGCAGAAGACGTTGCCCAAACACAACCAATGAAATTTGCTTCAATGGAAGGTTTATATAAAGGTCACGAAGGACAAAGTATAGTCGTTTTCGGTTTTGTAAACGGAAATAAAAAACCCGGTGATGGTCAAGATGATTTTCATTTTGTAATAAAAATTCCTAAACTTCTTTCATTACTGGCAACAAGAACGGTAAACGGTTTTGTTCCCGGTATTGAAGACCTTTATTTCGGAAATCAACAACACAATATTGAACCTTTAATCGCAAAAATTGATAAAGGGAAAAAAGCTGTTGACGCATTAAAACAATATAAAAAAGCTAAAGATAGTGGTGATAACAAACTAAAATCTCAAGCATTAGATGAATTTCGTAAATATGAAAAATATATGGGTTATGGATATTTTAACAAACCGGACGAACTTATTCCTCCTGTTAAATATGTATTCTATTCATTTCACTTGATGGTATTATTTGGAAGTTGGCTTATTCTTATAACCTTTGTTATGATGTTTCTTTCCATCAAGAAAAAGGTGGAAGGTAAAAAATTCTGGCTTGAAGCAACTATGTGGTCAATGCTCATTGCTTGGCTGGCTACCGAACTGGGTTGGATTACTGCAGAAATGGGACGTCAACCATGGGCTGTAACAGAATTATTACCCGTAAAAATAGCTACTTCTCATTTAAGTGTAGGAAATGTTCAATTAACATTCTTTATGTTTTTGACAATTTTCACATTATTACTTATAGCAGAAGTAAAAATTATGTTAACTCAAATAAAAAAAGGAATTTAATTGTATAACCAAAAATATTTAAGTTATGTTTGAAACAATGTCAACTGAAGCCTTACAGAATTACTGGTGGTTTATTATATCACTGTTGGGGGCGTTATTATTGTTCCTTATGTTTGTTCAAGGCGGGCAAACGCTTGTAGGACAATTGGCAAAAAATGAAACCCAACGAAAGATAATTATCAATGCAATTGGCCGTAGATGGGATTTAACTTTTACAACACTTGTTACTTTCGGTGGTGCTTTTTTTGCATCATTCCCACTATTTTATTCCACAAGTTTTGGTGGAGCATATTGGGTATGGATGTTAATTTTATTTAGTTTTATCATTCAAGCTGTATCGTATGAATATAGAGATAAAATAAATAACTTTTTAGGAACCAAAACTTATGATATATTTCTATTTGCAAACGGGTTATTGGCACCTATTCTTTTAGGAGCTGCAGTTGGAACTTTTTTTACAGGTTCTCAATTTACCGTAAATTTCTCAAATGTAATGGATGGAAAAATTATTTCTCAATGGACAGGTCCTGCTCACGGATTGGAAGCAGCACTTAATCTTACAAATTTATCGTTAGGGTTGGCTGTATTTTTCTTAACAAGAGTTTTAGGAAATCTTTTCTTAATTCACCAAGTAGCTGATTCTGAAATTGTAGATAATGCTTCCAAATGGTTAAAAAAATGCACCATAGGATTCCTGATTTTCTTCTTCTTGTTTTTAGGTCTTATTTTGACTAAAGACGGATTTGCAGTGAACCCGGGAACAGGAAAAATATTTATGGAACCTTACAAATACCTGCACAACTTACTCCAACCGTTAAACATTATCTTGTTCTTAGTTGGTGTAGTATTGTTCTTGTATGGCATTTATTTGGGTGCTTTCAAAAAATCCGGTAACGGATTCTGGTTTACAGGTATGGGAACTGTTCTGGTTGTACTTGTTCTGTTCTTTATAGCTGGATACAACAATACCGCATTTTATCCTTCAACAGCTGATTTACAATCATCTTTGACAATACGAAACGCATCGTCAAGCAGGTTTACTCTTGTAGTAATGAGCTATGTATCATTGCTGGTACCGTTTGTTCTGGCATACATTTGGTACGCTTGGCATCAACTGATGAAGAAAAAAGTTGATGAAGTAGATGTTGTTAACGATGATATGTCATACTAATTATTAACATAAAAAACTTAAAACTATGGGATGGTATTTTTTACTTTGGCCGCTTTTCTTAATAGTAGCTTGGGCAATTATATGGCATTATGTCAAAAAAACAGGCTACATTAAAGATAGTAACGAATAGTTTGCACTTGACACAAATAAAAAAGCCCCGCACAATCGGGGCTTTTTTATTTTTATTACTTATTGCAGTTACTACTTAATTAAATCTACACTTCGTTTAATAAATCTTTCGAGTCTTTCGCCTTTTAATTTACCTACGCTCAAAAGTGCCAAATCAATCATTTCGCCTATTACAGGATAATTCTTTGCAAATTCTTTCACTTTGTTTTTCATTTCAGCCTGCTTGCTTACAATATTATTGTCCAAGTCATCCATCTTCTTTTTGTCATTCGCAGGAATATCATTATCACTTTTACCTTCATATTTTTTCTTGAGTTCATCGTATTCTTTCCTTAATGAAGAAATTTCTTCATCATATTTTTTTAATTCGCTTGCCGTTGATTTTTCAAAGTCAGTTTTCACTTTCTTGAACAACCTGTGATTTACATCAATAACCACGGTATATGAATCCGGTAAGTCACCGTAAAATCCTTGTCCCCCCGTTATCTTAGACATATCCTTCATCCTCCTGAAGAACTCGTTTTGCACTACTGTAACAGGGGTACCCTTACCGTCTCCTCCCACAAAAGTTATTATATAATTATCCGCATCATCTTCAAGCGGAGTTCTGAATGCTTCAATGAGTTTTTCTTTTTCGTTTTCATCCAATTTTGCCTCATTATCTTCCTTTTTGTCAATCAAATTATCAACCGTATCTGAATCAACCCTCACAAACCTGATTCCGCTTTCTTTTTGTTCCAGATGGTTAATAAAATGCACATCCAACTGTCCGTCCAACAGCAAAACATCATAACCTTTGTTCTTTGCAGCACTTATGTAGCTGTATTGCTCATCTTTATCGGTAGCATAAATAAATACCAGTGTTCCGTTTTTGTCTTTCTGGTTTTCTTTTATCAAGTCTTTATATTCGTCGAATGTAAAATACTTATTGTCAATGTTTTTGAACAATACGAACTTAATGGCTTTTTCATAAAACTTATCCTCGGTCATCATTCCGTAATAGATGAACAACTTAAGGTCGTCCCATTTTTCTTCAAATTTCTTCTTGTCGTTCTTAAATATATCGGAAAGTTTGTCAGCTACTTTTTTTGTGATGTGCGAAGAAATCTTTTTCACATTTTGGTCGGCTTGCAAATAACTTCTGGATACATTAAGCGGAATATCGGGCGAATCAATTACTCCGTGCAACAATGTAAGGAAATCAGGCACAATATTTTCCACCGAATCGGTAACAAACACTTGGTTTGAGTACAACTGTATTTTATTTTTTTGAATTTCGATATTGCTTCTGATTTTCGGGAAATAAAGCACTCCGGTAAGGTTAAAAGGATAATCAACATTCAGATGTATCCAAAACAGCGGTTCTTCGTTGAGAGGATGCAATTCCCTATAAAAATTTAAATAATCTTCATCTTTCAGTTCACTTGGTTTCTTAGTCCAAATCGGTTCTACATTATTTATAATGTGCGGCTTGTCTGTCTCAACTTCCTTACCGTCTTTCCACTCTTTTTCATACCCGAATGCTATTGGTACAGGCATAAACCTGCAATACTTCTTAAGCAACTCTTCTATTCTGTGTTCATCCAAGTATTCTTGATTTTCTTTATCTATATGCAGAATAACATCAGTTCCTCTGTCGTCTTTCTTGGTTTTTTCCATTTTGTATTCCGGGCTTCCGTCACACTCCCAATGCACAGCTTCTGCATCATCTTTATAAGACTTTGTAATTATCTCAACCTTGTCCGATACCATAAACGACGAATAAAAGCCCAATCCGAAATGACCAATAATATTTGCCGCACTATCCTTATATTTCTTCAAAAATTCTTCTGCACTCGAGAATGCTATTTCATTTATGTACTTGTCAACTTCTTCTTCAGTCATTCCAATTCCTCTATCAGAAACAGTTAAAGTACCCTTCTTCTTGTCAAGTTTTACCCAAATGGTCAAATCACCGAGTTCTCCCTTAAATTCGCCTTTATTTGCAAGTACTTTTAATTTTTGAGTAGCATCAACGGCATTTGAAATAAGTTCCCTCAAAAAGATTTCGTTATCTGAATACAAGAATTGCTTAATGATAGGAAATATATTTTCACCTGTTACGCCTATTTTGCCTTTTTTTGTTTTTACTGTTGCCATAGTCTTAAGTTTTTTTGGTTGGATAGAATGACAAAAAAAATACCAAACCGGGTTAGTGTCAAAAAGTCAGAGTGATAATAACTAAAATAATAAGCCTCTCCTTATCCCATAAGAATAAAGAGAGGCTTATTTTCGTAATAAAACTTATGTTATTCTTTTACAAACTTTGCAATACCTTTTATTCCGTTTTCTCCATTTATCTGCAAAATATAACTTCCTTTCTGCAAATCACGAATGTCCAAAGTAAAGATTTTTTTATTTACCTGTCGGGTCATAATTTTCTTACCGTTACTGTCATAAATAAAAACACTTGGATTGCTTATCTTGTTATTAACTTTTACAGTTATTTTATCGTGTGCAGGATTGGGGAATAAAGACATCTGTAAATTGTTGGTTATAATAAACTGATTATCAACAGCAACTGATAATTTCACTATCCAATAATCGTACCCTCCTCTACTATTCTCATTTTTATCCCCAGAAGCATTGGAACTTGAAGTACCTCCTACAATATAAGAATTTCCACCCATTGGAACACCTACAGGATATTCATCATAATCATTTCCTCCTATATCTTTTTGCCATAAGATATTAAAATTAGTATCAAGTTTTAGAACCCAGTAATCAAAAGACCCTTTACTACTCTCTACCTTTTCTCCCGACGCAGGTGATGTTGAAGCTCCTACAACAAAAAGATTACCGTCATCATCAATATATATCCCTGTTTCAGAATCATATCCTGTTCCGCCAATTGTTTTGTCTCTCAACAGATTTCCGTTTTCATCAATTTTTATTATCCAATAATCAGAATAACCCCTACTGTTTTCCGTTTTTGTCCCAGAACTGTCAGAATGCGATGAACAAGAAATATAAAAATACGATCCGTTTTTTACAATTTTATCTCCCACATCCATATCATCACCTCCCAAAGTCTTGTCCCACAGAAAATTGCCGCTAGCATCCAATTTCACCACCCAACAATCACCCAATCCGTAGCCGTCTTCTGTTTTTTCTCCGGAAGCAGGAGATTCCGAATATCCTACCAAATAAATGCTATTATTTTCTCCTAATATTGCACTGTTTACCATATCAAGACCCGAACCTCCGATGGTTTTATCCCACAAAACATTTCCTTCTCCGTCTATTTTTATAATCCAATAATCAAAATCTCCTCTGCTATTTTCCGTTTTTGTACCGGAACTGTCAGACTTTGAATATGCAGTAAGAATATAAGTGCCGTCTCCGTTATCAATTATATTGCAAGCATCATCTTCATCTGTTCCGCCATAGGCTTTCTGCCACAAAATATTTCCTTCATTGTCCAATTTCAAAAGCCAAAGGTCTCGATCTCCTATTGTATCACAAGTTTTATCACCTGAAATCGGAGAATTACTTATACCTAAACATAAAAAATTACCGTCATCTGTTTGGATTACAGATGTTAAATAATCAAGTCCGGTGCCGCCTATTGTTCTTTGCCATTCGATATTGAACAATGAATCACATTTTAATATCCAAAAATCATAATTGCCTCTATTTGTATCCGTTTTTTCCCCTGAAATATCTGAACCTGAACCACCTCCAATTATAAATCCACCATCTGAAATAAAAAGAATTGCTGAAACGCCATCTATAGAGTTGCCACCTATTGTCCTCTGATTTATAATTGAAACTTGTTGCGGGGAAATACTACCCGATATTAATAAAAATAATATTATAATAACAACTTGTTTCATATTACTTTGTGGTTTGAATTGTTAATTCAGAATTATCTTCAAAAACAAATTTATTTATAAGAATACCATTAGGTATGCCGCCGTTAACTCTTACAGTAAAATCCCTATCATGTCCTTTTTGCAGAACAAAATGTTTTCTATACAATGCATTTCCGTTAAAATCATACAAAATATAATCAAATTTTAATTTTGCACTTGCATGCATTTTCATATTAAACCTGTCTCCTTGAACAGGCACGGGATAAATGGTAACATCCAACAAGTTAGACAATTCATATTGATTTACAAATGAACTTTTTACTTCTTCAATCAATGGTATATATGTTTTATCCTTGAAAAGGTATCCTATTGTATAAAGTCCTTTATCCAACACAATATTAGGAGAAATAAATTCCCCATTGTGCCTGAAAAAGTCACTGTATTTTAAGATAATACTAGCCTCATCAGATGACAAAGGGCTTATAATTATATTTATAATTCTACCGTGGTGATCGTCCCACAAACTTGTGTCTGTACCGTAAAGACAATCATGCAATTCATTTAACTGATCAAATATATCTCCATCCACTCCAAGTTGGTAATCAAAATATTCTCTCAAACATTTTGTATAATTCGCTTCTGTAACATTTGTTACATCTATCTCATTTTGATCACACGCCAAATTCTGAGAGTAACCTACGCCTGTAAAATCATAATGATTGTTCATTAATTGTATAATATCATCGATTGGAACTCCTGTCATATCATCCATTGGAATATAAGCTACCTGTACAACAGGTCCGAAATATGTTGACCAAGGACCCAAAAACTTTTGCACCCCGTATATCCATTCTCCGGTAATCAATTGATTATGTACATCATAAGTAGAACCATCGTTTGATATTTTAATAATTTTTACCCCATTAACAAAATTTAAAGAAGATATATCATAGGAATTTAAACCATAATACTCTTGCTTAGTAATATCATTCCTAACACTATTAAATTCCTCTTCTCCCATATATTGATAATATGGTATTGCTTGCGAAATATTTTCATCGAAATACCTATAAGTGCTTTGCAATGTAAAATAAGACATAGGTGTTTGACCGAAGTCATAACTTGTATATTGCTGTATCTCCCAAGCATATGTAGAACCTATACACTTCCAATATCCTGTTTCTACATATTGTGGTCCTCCATCCACAGCCGGAGGATAAACACTCAAATTCAATCCTTCAACATTAGCTAAAATTTCACCTTGATTATTTACACCCCGTATATTTAATAAATAATTTTCATCCCTATTGTTCAAATATTCATAGGGAATTTTCGTATAATTTGTTTTTCCTAAATCTACTTTACTAATTATATCATCTACATAAGTTGTATCGCTATCAGTTACAAAATAAGTTCTTTTCACGACTTGAACTTGCCAAGAAACTACATCAGGATAAGCTTTTCTGTTTAAAACTAACCAACCTTGACCTTC
Organism: Bacteroidales bacterium; assembly: GCA_027073875.1. Taxonomy (GTDB): domain Bacteria; phylum Bacteroidota; class Bacteroidia; order Bacteroidales; family JALTDM01; genus JALTEO01. Next base: position 390 of record JALTEO010000176.1, on the reverse strand, counting down.
AACATTAGGTCTAAAAACAATTACATTACTGTTTTCTGGTTGGTTGGTTGGTTGGTTGGTTGGTTGGTTGGTTGGTTGTGCAAAAACCATACCATTTAACACCATCAAGCAAATTAAAATAATTTTTTTCATAACTAATAAATTTTTTGGTTTATATGTACAAAATTAAATCAAAAATGGAGGGAAGTCAAGTTTTTTTACCAACAACTTATTAACAATTTGAAGATACAAACAAAAAAAGGCCGCCTGTTGGCGACCTTTCCTTGTTAATAAAGACAGGCGGCGACCTACTCTCCCGCTTGACGCAGTACCATCGGCGCTGGTGGGCTTAACTTCTCTGTTCGGAATGGGAAGAGGTGTGACCCCACCGCTATAACCACCTTAAAATTT
>JALTEO010000175.1 GCA_027073875.1 Bacteroidales bacterium | reverse complement strand
TTTGAAAATTGGAATCTCCATTTGCATGTGCCGGAGGGAGCAATTCCAAAAGACGGACCTTCAGCCGGTGTTACAATGGTTACTGCTATGGCGTCGGCGTTGACACAACGGAAAATCAGACCACATTTGGCAATGACAGGAGAGATTACGCTTCGTGGAAAAGTATTACCTGTGGGTGGTATCAAAGAAAAGATACTGGCGGCAAAACGGGCTAAAATTAAAGAGATTATTTTATCCAAGGAAAACAAGGTGAATGTGGAAGAGATGAAGGCGAAATATACCGAAGGACTGTCGTTTCACTATGTAGAAAGTATTGACGAGGTGCTTAATATTGCTTTACTGAAAACAAAAGTAAAAGATCCGATTGATTTTTTGAAAGGGATGGATGAGAAAAAATAATTAAATTTGTAGTATGAACAAAGCAGCTCTTTTTTTCTCTTATCTTTTTCATCCGTTATTTTTGCCAATAATTGTTACATTTTTATTTTTTAATCGCTTATTGATGACTAATCCGCTGTTTGGTTGGATTATTTACGGTATCATCTTTTTTAATACGCTTGTGTTGCCTTATTTATTCTATCGCCATATAGAACGGAAAAATGCTTCAAAACCTAAAGGCGAGAAAAAAATAATCATTCTTTCACTGGTTTTTAATTTGTATTGTTATTTGTTGGTTGCCGCATTGTTACGATATTTTGGCTTAGGGATATACATGGAGTCTTTTTTTTGGTCAATTACCGTCATAACATTATTTGCTTTGGTAATTAATTTCTTTTGGAAGATTAGTTTACATTTGCTTGGTATTGGGGGTGTTGTCGGATTCGTTTTATCGTATATTTTCTTTTTTAAAGTTAATATCTTGCTTGTTTTTGTTATTAGCTTACTGATAGCTGCTTTTGTGGCGGCATCGCGGTTACGACTGAATGCTCATTCACCGGCACAGGTTTATTCCGGATTTCTTGTAGGTGTTGCACTGACAATGGCAACCACTTTTGTGAATCTTTTATTCTATTTTTCGCATTACTTTAATCAAATTCCGCAATGATAGCAGAAAATTCCAAAGTCGTTTTTGTAGGTGATATCCCGATAGGGGGAAATTATCCTATTGCGATTCAATCAATGACTAATACAGCTACACATGATATAAAAAAAACACTTAACCAAATTATTTCAATCAGGAATACCGGTGCCAATCTTGTGCGGATAACTATTCCTAATGCCAAGGATTTGGATGCTACAAGGGAAATCAAAACTATTTTAAAGGGGAGAGGACAAGACATTCCTTTGGCTGCCGATATACATTTTTCCCCGAAATTGGCTGTTCAGGCAGCTTCCATAGTAGAAAAAGTGCGTATCAATCCCGGAAATTTTGCTGAGTTAGGTGGACAAGTGTCTGAAACAGAACAGAGAACATTCATTAAATCAAAATTAACGGAGTTAATTACTGTTTGTAACCAATACCATACTTCAATTCGCATTGGCGTTAATCACGGTTCGCTTTCGGAAAGAATGCTGCAACAATATGGCGATACGCCGGAAGGTATGGTTGCTTCGGTTATGGAATACCTTGAAATTTTCAGGGAGCTTGAATTTGATAGAATTATCATCTCTCTAAAATCATCAAATCCGTTGGTGATGATTTATGCTAACCGTTTGCTTAAACGAAGAATGGATGAAGCAGGATTTAATTTCCCGTTGCATTTAGGTGTAACCGAAGCAGGCGATGGTGAGGATGGGAGAGTGAAATCAACCATTGGAATAGGGACTTTGTTAGTTGAAGGATTGGGAGATACAATTCGTGTCTCGCTGACAGAACCGCCTGAGAATGAAATTCCTGTTGCAAAAAAGAACATTCAGTATGCCGGAGAAATTTCAAATAATATTCAAGACTACAAAAACTTAATTTTACCGGAGTCATTTTCAAGAAGGCATGTTGTTGCTATGACCTCATTTGATTTTAACAAGCGACCGGAAGTAATTATTGAGTATAGAAAAAATCTATTGGATGATGAACCAAGACATTTATCGTTTTTTTATGAGATTCCCGATAATTTTCAAACAGCGGTTCCTGTATTGATACCTTACGAGAAGTATCGTGAGTTACCCAATGTTTTCCCTGTCTTTACAACCGGACAATTAAATGCATTGCGGGATTTCGCAAAAGAGAAATTCTTATTTGTTACGCTTCGGGAGTTACCGGAGTTTGTTGGGAAACTAAAAGAAGTAAAAAATCTGATTTTTATTCAAAAGATAGAAACGAAAGGTGTTGCAGAGGAAATAGATTCGTTTATTTCTATTCTTGAAAAGAACAAAATGGATAATCCCGTTATTTTTCATAAGGAATATGTCGAGAAAGATTTAGAATCGTTACAGGTAAAAGCGGCAATGGATTTCGGTCGTCCGTTTGTGAATGGTTATGGTAATGGTGTGTTTATTGTCAATACCGGAAAGAAGATTGCTGTTGGTGATGTTAAGCGGTTGTCGTTTAGTGTGTTGCAAGCGTCTCGTGCTTTGATAACCAAGACAGAATATATTGCTTGTCCGTCGTGTGGCAGGACACTTTTTGATTTGGAGACAACAACGCAAAAAATCCGCAGCAAAACCGGACATCTGAAAGGATTAAAAATTGCTATTATGGGCTGTATTGTTAATGGTGT
>JALTEO010000174.1 GCA_027073875.1 Bacteroidales bacterium | reverse complement strand
TGAAACAAAAAAAAGTATCACAAAGAACACTAAGAACCACAGAGTTACACAAAGGGGAAAACGCACAAATTGATTAATGCCTTAGACCATTAGCATTTTTATTTTAGTCCAAAATTGTTTTCCTTTTCGCAAAAAAATGGAGTAAAATCTTAAATCGGCGTTCAGTGCGGGTTATAAGTTATACACCGAAACCTTTGCCAATAATTTCTCAATTTCAACTCATCAAGAAAAAACTTTGTGAACCTTTGTGAAAACTTTGAGCAACTTTGTGAAACAAAAAAGTATCACAATCACAAAGAACGCCAAGAACCACAGAGTTACACAAAGGGGGAAACGCACAAATTGATTAATGCCTTAGACACTAGATTAAATAGCCCATTAATTCATAAAATGTTTTGTCACGATTTTGGTGCTTCGCAAACCAAAATACCGCCAAAACTATCATCTTTTATATATTTTATACCTGTGCTAAAGCAACGGGTCTATTGATTTTCAATTGTTTGACTGCACTGAGTAGTAACAATATTATCTTTCATTCCATATCTCCCACGATTTCAGAGCTTGATTTTCGAGCATCACCATACCGTTAATTATTGTAGCACCCTGTTGTTCTCCCCTGAAGAGAAATTCCGTTTTCACAGGATTATAAACTAAATCAATTAGCGTATGCTTCGGTGTTAATCGTTGATATGGAATTTTCGGAAAGTCTTCCGTTTTAGGGTACATTCCTAATGGTGTCGCATTAATAATCAGTGCATAAGGCATCATTTTTTTCTCCCAAAGTGTTTCATACGAAAACGCATTATCCCGTTCAGGATTTTGCGAAACAAAGTGGTATTTAATTTCTTTTTTTTCCAACACATAGGCAACAGCTTTTGCCGCACCGCCGGTGCCAAGAATTAGTGCCTGTTTTTTCTTTATTCTCAGTGGCTCCAGCGTTTTTTCAAAGCCATAAATATCCGTATTATATCCGGTTAAAATGCCATCAACAATTTTTACGCAGTTGACAGCTCCAACAGCTTGTGCTTCGGGCGATAACTTATCCAAAAAAGGAATAACTTTTTCTTTATACGGAACCGTAACATTAAACCCTTCAAGTCCGGCAATAGATTTTATATGATTGAAAAATTCTTGAATCTGAGAAAATTCAAATAACTGATACCGGTAAGGCAAGTTGTTTTTTGCAAAAAAGTCGGTAAAAAACTTCTTTGAAAAAGAATGTGAGAGTTGAAAGCCAAGTAAACCGTAAACCTTCATTTGTAACTTAGTTTATAAAGTTTTTAAAGTTGAAAGTGCATAGAGTTCGTAGTGCATAGTTTGTAGTTCTTAGTTCGTAATTATTAAGAGTTTGGTTTTTAGTTTGACGGTATGTTGTTTGTAAGTTGTTGTTCATAGGTTGAGGTTAAGGTTGAGGTTGAGGTTGAGGTTGTAAAGTTTGTAAAGTTTCATTTTTCCATTCGTAATTTGTGCCAAAGGCATCCTCCCGAAGGGATCCCGTTGGGGCTTCGGGATAATTGATAATTCGTAATTAGATTCTTCTAATCTTTTGTTTTTTTCTGTGCCAGTTTTTCCAACAACCAAATAGATACAATTCCCAAAATAGCATAGCCAATTGCCAACATTACCTCCGTATTAAAATGCTCCGGTAAGAACCGCTCATAGCCAACTACTTTCACTTTCTCGCCAAACGCCTTTGTAATCTCGTGTTTCCAAGGCCAAAGGATTGCCAAAGAACCAAGTATAAATCCTGTCAACAAAGCAATGGTTTGGTCTTTATATTTTTTAAAAATCCACGACAAGAAATACGAAAATCCGAGCAATCCAACGGCAGCACCAATCACAACAGGCAAGAGTATCATCAAATCCAAATTATTAACCGCATCAATCATTACCAGCTTATAGTTCCCCATCAAAATTAAAACAAATGAACCTGACAAACCGGGTAGAATCATACTACAAACGGCTATAACTCCGCACAGAATCAAATACCAAAACGAACTATTTTCAGCCGCCGCAGGCAATATGGAGATAGCTCCCGCAATACCTGTTCCGATAATAAAAATCAAGATTACACCAACCGACCAACGGGAAATAGTTTTGCCTACAAAAAATACCGATGCCATAATCAGTCCGAAAAAATATGACCAGATATATACGGGATAGTTTGTAAATAAATAGTCCAAAACGCGGGCAAATGTCAGAATGCTGACAGCAACACCAAAAAAAACAGCAATCAGAAAATCCAGATTCACATATTTGGCAAATCCTTTGAAATCGGCTTTAAAAACCAGTTTTAGTGCAGTCAGATTAAACGATTTTATAGAATCTATCAGTTTCTCAAAAATTCCGGTAATCAGGGCAATTGTTCCTCCCGACACACCGGGAATTACATTTGCCGCCCCAACACCCAAACCTTTAACAAAGAGAACCAACCACTGCTTGAACATGTACTAAACTTTTACCTTATCTGTCGTGTATTTTTCTTCTACTGCCGCCCACAATTGTTTTTTGTAAACCGTGCGGTCAAATCGCGGACATTCATCTACGGAATTTACTTCCAGTGTAGAATAATTCATAGCAGTCATATATTCCGGCGACCGTTTGGCTCCTTCACCCACATTGATTAAAACAACATCGTCGTCGTGGATGGCATTTTT
>JALTEO010000173.1 GCA_027073875.1 Bacteroidales bacterium | reverse complement strand
TCAATAATCTGAATTCGACATATATAAATAAGAAATGAAACATTCATGATTAATTTTAAAACATACAAAGGAATGATTGTTTCAATTACGAATTATCAATTACGAATTATCCCGAAGGGATGCCTTTGGCACGAATGGATAATGTGGTAATTGAACAATTGAATAATTGAATAATTGAATAATTGAATAATTAAATTATGAACTTTTAACTTTACAAACTTTTGAAATAAAAATAAACAGATGAAAAAAATTATTGTACTAACCGGAGCAGGAATGAGTGCTGAGAGTGGCATAAAAACTTTCAGGGATATGGGTGGATTATGGGAAGAATACGATATTATGGAAGTAGCCAGCCCGCAAGGATGGCAAAAACATCCCGAAGTAGTTTTGGAATTTTACAATCAGCGGCGTAAACAACTTTTGGAATGTGAGCCCAATAAAGGACATCTTATCCTCAAAGAACTGGAAAACACTTTTGAAGTAGAAATTATTACACAAAATGTGGATGACTTGCATGAGCGGGCAGGAAGTACTAATGTTTTACATCTACATGGCGAACTGCGAAAAGTAAGAAGTACCGGCGACCCCGATTTAGTTTACGAATTGGACGGATGGAAACTAAAATTAGGTGATACCTGTGAAAAAGGGTATCAGTTGCGTCCACATATTGTTTGGTTTGGTGAACCGGTGCCAAATATTTCAAAGGCGGAAAGAATTTGTCAGACGGCAGATATTTTCTTGATTGTTGGTACTTCACTGAATGTATATCCTGCGGCAGGACTGATGTATGCCATACCAACGGGCATACCTGTTTATTACATTGACCCGAATCCGGCACCTACACCGGAAAATGTTACGGTTATTCCTCAAAAAGCATCGGAAGGACTAAAAACTTTTCAGAAAAGCATTTTATAAAACCCAATGAATTTTTAAAAATATTTCCAAATTAAATTACTTTTGCGAAAACAGATTTCTTTTGATTCATTTTTGGGAACATATCTCATTATTTGGTTGGATAACCACAGGAGTTATCGGATTATTTTTCATTATCCGGTTATATTACTATCTGTTGCAAACCAGACTGATAAAATTTAATTCACTTGCGTTAAAAAGAGATTTTCAACCACCTGTTTCTGTCATTATTGCTGCTAAAAATGAAGCGGAAAACCTGCAAAAATTTTTACCGGACATTCTTGAGCAAGATTTTCCGGAATTTGAAGTAATTGTTGTAGATGACGGTTCCAAAGACCATACGGAGCAAGTTTTGGAATCTTTCAAAAAACAATATACGCATTTGCGAACAACCTACATAAAACCCGACGAACATTTCAAACACGGGAAAAAACTGGCTGTTACCATTGGCATTAAGGCGGCTAAGTACGATTATTTTGTTTTTACGGATGCCGATTGTCGTGTTGCTTCAAAGCACTGGCTAAAATTAATGGCACGGAATTTTAAAGAAAACACATTAGTTCTTGGTTTCGGTGGATACAACAAACAACCATCATTCTTAAATAAATTAGTTCGTTACGATACGATTCAAATTGCCACTTTATATTTTTCTAAAGCACTTGCAGGAAACCCCTATATGGGGATTGGCAGAAACTTAGCTTATGCCAAATCACTCTATACCAAAGTAAAAGGATTTTCGTCACACTACCACATCCCTACCGGCGATGATGATTTATTTGTCAATGAAGCGGCATCTTATGCAAAGACAGGGATTGAAACAAGTATCGATTCATTCACTTTTTCGGTTCCCCCTAAATCGTTTAAAGAATGGCAGCGGCAAAAAAGTCGTCATTTGGTTGGCAGCAAATTTTATTCTCCCGGACAGAAAATCTTTTTAGGTATTGAGGGCTTTTCAAGAGGGTTATTCCACATCATTTCACTTATCGGTATTATCTTTTTTCCCAATATTTTATTGCCTGTTGGGAGTTTAATTTTACTCGATTTAGTTATTAAGTATATTATTTCGAGCAATTTGTTGCGTCATTTTGGCGGTAAAGATTTAATTCTTTTCGGATTCATTTTTGATATTATAACTACATTTTTGATTTTTGTTCGCTTAATAATGAATATCTTTACGAGACAAAAAAGAATATGGACCTAGATTCAAAAAATTTTTCATCTAGAACAAGGGAGGATTATATTCTTGCCTGTGAGGCAATTAAGGGAGATGAGCAAGCTTATGAGAAATTGCTTTTGCAGTATCGTGATATGATTTACTTTACCATTTTAAAGATGATAAACAACAAACAAGATGCTGAAGATTTAACAATTGAATCGTTTGCCAAAGCTTTTATCCACATTGATCAATATAAACCAACTTACGCATTTAGCACATGGCTGTTCAAAATTGCAACCAATAATTGTATTGATTATTTCCGCCGTAAGAATGCCAAATCGAAGTCTTCCGAGAAACAAGAAATAGAAGGTGGAATGGATGAATTTGTTGATAAGGCGGATATCGGTCCCGAAAAATCTCTCATGAAAAAACAACGGAAAGAATTTGTTATAAAGATACTTTCCGAATTAAATCCTGAATATAAGAAACTTATAGAACTAAGGTATTATAAGGAACTTTCCTATAATGAAATTGCCGAAACATTAAGTATTCCCATTGGAACAGTTAAAGCAAAACTGTATCGAGCTAAGTCTCTTATTTCAGAACTGATGGAAGACTCATCAAACCTCTATTTCTAAGGGCTCATGGAGAAAATTCTTTATTATTTCCCATCACTTACCACCCGGCAGAAAGAGAAATTTGGCTTGCTGTATGACATTTTTCTTTTTTGGAACAAACAAATTAACTTAATTTCCAGAAAAGATTTCCCCAATTTTTACGAACATCATGTTCTTCACTCGCTTGCTATTGCTAAATTCTTTTCGTTTGATCCAAAACAAACTATTTTAGATGTCGGCACCGGAGGAGGATTTCCCGGTATTCCGCTTGCAATTTTTTTCCCTGAGACACAATTTTTTTTACTGGACTCTATTCAAAAAAAAATGATGGTTGTTGACGATATTGCTAAACGACTTGAATTAAAAAATGTAAAAACTGTTCGTTCACGAATTGAAGAACATAAAAAACAGTATGATTTTGTAACAGGAAGAGCCGTAAAAAATTTACCGCAATTTGTAGAATGGACAAAAAAGAATCTGAAATCCGGTAACAGCTCCATTATTTATCTTTCAGGTGGTGAAATTGATGCTATTTCAAGAACAACAATAAAATCGTTTTCTATTTCATCTGTCTTCTCCGAGCCGTTTTTTGAAACGAAAAAGGTTATTCAGATTCTTCCGTATTTACATTAACAAATTGTAAAAAAAATAATAAATTAGAATCCTTCGCAAAGGATATCTAAAATCTTTTTACTTTTGACTCTTCCAATTTAAACGAATGGCAAGAAAATTTCTATTCCTTATTCCTGTCCTACTGATATTTGCCCAAGAACTGAATGCCCAAAAAATAGGTATTGGTGCATCGGGAGTTTACAATTTTCAAACTAAAGGATTTGCTTATGGGCTTCGGATTCATTATCAGATGACACCACGGTGGGCAATTGTTCCGCAATATACCAGATACATGGATTTCAATCCTGTTTTTGAGTATTATCTGGGTGCTAATCTACATTATACATTAATAATGTCTTCACCAAGATTTTATCTTATTGCCGGATTGTCTTATGATAATTGGTATAACTATATGGACTACCACAATACCCGTTCCAAGCAAAATAATTTGGCAGAAGAAATAGGAGCAGGATTGCAGTTTGGAAAATGTTGTTTCCGACCGTTTTTGGAGTTCCGTTACAATGCCAACTGGGGCGAAGGAGCTGCTCATCTCGGATTTGTTTATTTCTTTGGTAAATGCTGTGATAAACGCAATGGTGGAAGATCCGGAGGATATAGAAGAAATGGTGGAAAATATTGTCCGGCTTATGATTAATGACTTAAACTTTTAACCATGAAAACATATAATTTATTTAAGAATGCAGCTATTTTTCTTTTGGCTGTTCTTTTATTTTCCGGTTGTTCAAAAAAACGACTGGAAAATAATAGACCCTATTTGTCCTTGAATTCGTATTTAGATTCAAAAAAACAACAAGAACAAACATTTGAAATCGATACACCCGCAACCAAACCTATTATCGGACAACAGGGAACAACTATTTATCAATCTGCCGATATTTTTATGTATCCTAATGGCGACAGTGTTCATTATCCGTATTATGTCGGACTGGTTGAACTCTATACACCGAAAGACATGATTTATTATCAAATGCCTACTTATGGTTCGGGTCATATTCTGACAACCGGCGGTGAGATTTATGTTCATGCCTATAAAGATTCTACGGATTTGGTTCTCCGTCCGGGAAAAACTTTTTCAACTTATTTCCCAACAACCCAACCTGATTCATCTATGAAAATTTTCCATGGTTCTATATCTGATTCTATCGTTAATTGGTCGCAAAGTACTGACCCTATTCAATTAACAACAGACTCATCCGGAAATAATAATTATCTCGGACATATTTCTAGCTTGGGATGGATTAATTGCGATTATTTTGCTAATTATTCGGGAGACACGACAACAATTAGTTTTTCTTCAATTACAGACAGTTTGGCTAATGTCGGTATCTTTATTTATTTCCCAAGTTTGAAATCGATAATGCAGGTTTACAATCAGACTTCGCAAAGTATTCCGGTTGGAATTTCGGTGAAAATTATTTGTATTGCTGCCGATACCGGAATGATACCATATTATTATTACGAAGAAGCAACCATATCGCAAGGGATGACCGTAAATGTTACAATGACACAAACCACCGATGCCGATTTAGAAACATTATTAGATAATTTGTAAAAAATATTGCAGGTTATTGAAAAATAATTATTTTTGCAGGCTCAAAAGTTCTAAAAATTCGGGGCGTAGCGCAGTGCCGAAAAAACAAAATCTGTGGATTTGTATTTTTTCGAGCATTCTCGAAAACAAAGTTTTCGGAATCCGGTTATACCTCGCAATACAGAGTTGTTTGAAATATTATTAAAGATTTTCGGGGCGTAGCGCAGTCCGGTTAGCGCACCTGCTTTGGGAGCAGGGGGTCGCAGGTTCGAATCCTGCCGCCCCGACATTGAGCAGTTACAGTTTTATATTGTAGCTGCTTTTTTTATTTGTAGTAGAATTTGCAAAGGTTTCAATCAAGATTGTTTGTTTTCTTCGTCAATGAATAATACCGGCAAACATCCTTTATTCCACACGAATTACATTTCGGTTTTTTTGCCGTGCAAACATATCTGCCGTGAAGAATCAGCCAATGATGTGCTTTGGGCAAAAGTGCTTCGGGGAATAATTTTACCAGTATTGTTTCTGTCTCTAACGGGGTTTTGGCTTTAGGCGTTAAGCCAAGTCGTGCTGCCACACGAAAAACATGCGTATCTACAGCCATTGCCGGTGTGTCGAAAGCAACAGAAAGCATCACATTGGCGGTTTTTCTGCCAACGCCGGGCAACTTCTCAAGGTTTTCTCGTGTGTTAGGAATCTTTCCCGAAAAATCAGAAACAACCATTTTAGCCATTTTTACCAGATGATTGGCTTTATTGTTCGGATAGGAACAGCTTTTTATTAACGGGAAAACGGTTTCGGGAGTCGCTTTTGCCAATTTCTCAACTGTAGGAAATTTCTTTAAAAAATCCGGCGTTATTTTATTGACTCGCACATCGGTGCATTGTGCCGAAAGGATAACAGCAACAATTAACTCATAAGGATTCTTATAGTGTAATTCCGTTTCCGCATCGGGATTGGCCTTTTGGAAATAATCAATCAGGACGGTTATTTTTTCTTGCTTTGTCATATTTTATAGGAAACAATTCAATAGCCGGTTTGTTCTGTTTTTTCTATTTGCAAAATCCGTTTTGTTTTATCGGTTACGGCAAATCTGTCATCAATTCGCTCGCCAATAAGCCAACAGATTTTTCCGGCGGTTTCCATTATCCATATTTCTTGTTTTTGCAGCAGCGAGAATTTTTGGTCAACAAAATAGTCGCTTAGTTTTTTTTGTCCTTTCATACCAAACGGATTAAAGGAATCGCCATTTTGCCATTTGCGAATGATTAGCGGGAAAGTAATTTTGTCGTAATCAAGAAAGGCATACCGCGGATTTTTCTTAATTCGGAAATCATCGGTTTTCTCAACGATTAAAAATTTTAAATTAACAGGTTCGGACAATTCATGCGTAAACGATTTTATTTCAAAATAGTTGTTAACGGTTTCGTGTGGTGTTTGATAGACATAAAAGAAATCACGGTCGGTAAGTAGCGTGTGGGTAGCCGAGAAAAATTGTCGTCCGGGCTGAGACAATGCTTCTAAAATCTTTGGCAACTCTTTGGGACTGAAACCGTAATCTTTAACAATGTGATATAAAAACGGTAAAGGATATTGCTGCTTCAACAATAAAGCAACGGAAACAGCTATTTTATTGCCCTGTCGCAAAACAATACGGTTTGTAAATTCACTAATTGTTGCATTGGCAATCTCGTTAATTTCATTTATTTTCTGCGATGTATCAAAAATATGTCCGGCAGCTTGCGGATTAATGTCTTTTAGTAACGGAATAATCTTGTGGCGGATAAAATTACGGGAATATTTATCGGAACGGTTGCTGGAGTCTTCACGATATTGCAGATTATTCTCCTTGGCATAAGTGGTAATTTCTGCCCGTGAAGCAAACAATAAAGGACGAATTATTTTGCCGGTTTTGGGCTTAATGCCGGTTAGTCCGGCTGTGCCAGTGCCACGCACAAGGTTAAATAAAAAAGTTTCCGTTACATCGTCGTTATTATGACCCACGGCAATCCAATCAAAATTGTTCGTTTGCCGGATTTCTTCAAACCACCGGTAGCGTAATGTGCGGGCAGCTTCCTGAATGGAAATCTTTTCCGTTTTGGCAAATTCCTCAGTATCAAAATGGGTTACAAAAAACGGTAGATTATATTGTTTTGCCAATGTAGTGACAAATTTCTCGTCTTCGTCTGATTCCTTTCCACGCAACCGGAAATTGCAATGTGCTATGGCAAGTTTTCCGGCTTTCGAGCGGCTAAGCAGGTGCAAGAGCGTTACCGAATCAATGCCGCCGCTAACAGCAACCAAAATAGTGCTATTATCATCAAATAGCCGATTAAATCTTGAGTATTTGTTAAATTCAGTTAACATTGTGATACAAAGGTAGAACAAATTTATGACCTTGCAGGTTTTTTTGGGAATTATGGGGTTGTGGAAGGATAATTTTGTTGTAGCATATTTTCTATTTTGTGTTTTTTATTAATTCTATCAAAGGACATAGTTTTTGAAATTTCGTCAGCAATACTTAAAAGTTCTATGGCTTTTTCTAACCATATTTTCCCATCGATATTATTTGTCTTAATTTTCAGTATTCCTACTTCTTTCAAGTATTCAGATAAAATTTCCAAATGATCTCCTGTCAATTTTCGATTCTTCACATATTCCGTTAATCCAGTTGTATTGAGTGTCATTAACTTTTCAATATCAATACCGAGTTCACTTTGTAAATGTTCGTTTGAAATTTCAATTCCTTGAGCAACATTACCATGAAATTTCAATCCAAGAAGGTTAGACAGAATTTTAGCCAAAACCTTACTTAGTTGTTCAATTTGATCTTTTAATAAATCTCTTTGTTCCATCTCATTTTACAATGCTCTATAACTACGAAACACACAGCATTCACCATACATCTCATAATCGTAAAAACAAAAATAATACTTTTTTCGGGAAAACAAGAATTATTGCAATATGGTGTCTATTACTGATTTTGTGAAATATTGGAGGTTATACCGTTTTATTTATGCAAGAATGTAGTAAATTGTATAAATATGTGATAAAATGAAAAGAGGAAATCACCCATCTTAATCCTCCCTCAAGGGAGGAATTCTCCCCTTGATGGGGAGATACAGAGGGATGATGAATTAGTCTTGCCCTGAAATAGATTGACATTAAGTTCTATTTAAAGATTATCTTGTAAATTTGCAAAATGGAAAAATACAAAAGGATTTTATTAAAGCTCAGTGGGGAGTCGCTTGCTGAAAAAGGAGATAAAGGCATCAGTCCCGAACGATTGGAAATTTATGTTGCCCAAATAAAAGACGCACTAAAACTAAATGTTCAGGTTGGCATCGTATTGGGCGGCGGTAATATTTTCAGAGGTTTGTCGGGAAGCCGTGGCGGATACGACCGCGTTAAAAGTGATTATATGGGCATGCTGGCAACTATCATCAACGGATTAGGACTGCTAACGGCATTGGAAAGAGAAAATATTCCGGCATCGCTTTATACGGCATTTGAGGTGCAGCGAGTTGGAAAACTTTTTGATAAAACTCAAGTTCTTGCCGATTTAGAAAATGGCAAAGTTGTTATTTTAACGGGCGGAACAGGAAATCCTTATTTTACTACCGATAGTGCCGCCGCATTGCGGGCAGTGGAGATAGAAGCAGATGTGCTGTTAAAAGGTACCCGTGTTGATGGCGTATATTCCGCCGACCCGGAAAAAGATGCATCGGCAACAAAATTTGATACGATTTCTTTTGATCAGGTTTTGGAAAAAGAATTAGCTGTAATGGACCAAACCGCTTTTACGCTCTGTAAAGAAAATAATTTGCCTATTTTGGTTTACAATTCCGAGAACCCTGATAATTTACTGAAAATACTAAAAGGCGAGAAAATTGGAACTTTGGTGAAATAATAATGGAAAGAGACCTTTTCAAAACTTCCGGTTTTGTCATTCTGAAAAATGTTATCCTGAGCAAAGTGAAGGAGCAGTAAAGAATCTATAAACAATTACTATTCAAAATGTTATACTTAGATTCTTCGCACTGCTCAGAATGACAGCTTTTTTTGAGTCTTGCAAAGGTTTCGGAGAGTTCTACACTATAAAAACCGCCAAATAATATAAAAAATTGAAAATGCCGACAGTGAAATGATGCCTATCCATGCATAAATTCTAAGCCAACGCTTTGGACGGGCGGCAGGGGGCATATGTTTATGGGTAACAACAATATAGTTGAGAATAGCAAAAAACGGTGCCGTAACAAACGAAATAGTCGTTGCCAAATCAACCATAAATTTCATGCTGGTACTGAAATAAAATAAAAGCACCAAAGACCCCATAACCACAATTGACATCCAGAAAACAGATATTTTCCCTTCTTTGCTTTCTTTTTTGTTCAGTATCAAATTGGTTGTTGGTGTAAGCACCCGCGAATACGCATCCAAACAAGTGGTAGTGGTGCTAAACATAGTTGTTAGTGCCGCAATGGCAATTATCCAATATGCCCATTGTCCGATATTTTTGGTAAACATATCTATCAGCTGTCCGGCAAAAGCAACCCCTTTGGGTGAAAATTTTTCGCCCGTACCGTACATTACCAAGGCACCTAATGACAAAAATCCCAAAGCCAAAATAATAGTTCCGATGTAGCCGACATTAAAATCAAATAATGCTTCTTTCATTTTTGGTTTGTAGCCCGTGTCTTTTTGTTTTGCCACCGACCAAAATGAACTCCAGATAGAAATATCAAGAGGAGCAGGCATCCACCCGATAAAAGCAATCAAAAAAGCAATATCCAACGCATTGGTAAAATCAAAATTTTGCACCTGTTCCAAATTAGGATGAAATCCCAAGGAAAATCCTTTGATAACCGCAAAAATAAGCGTCAACGACAGAATGATGATGATAAATTTTATCAGCTTGTCCAAAATTGCATATTTGCCGATAATAAGTACCACCATTGTTACTACGAGAATAATGGCACTAATAACATTGATGGACATTTGCAGATTAAAAATATTCCCGACCAGTCCTGCCGTAACCACCGTAACCGCTGCCTGAATGGCAAACATGGTAGAAACCGTCAGTATCCAATACAGAATTATTGCCCATTTCCCCAGTTTGTTGTAACCGCTGATTAAGCTTTTACCTGTGGCTGTGGCATAACGGGGACCAAATTCAAACGAAGGATATTTCAGAAAATTAGCAAGTAATAAAAACCCGACGAAATAAAAACCGTAGTTGGCACCCGCTCGTGTTGATTGCACTAAATGTGACACACCAACGGCAGCACCTGCCCACAACAACCCGGGACCTAAGGTCTTTAAAAGATTTTTTGATTTCATTGCTGATAAAATTTTAGCAAAGTTATATTTTTTTCGGTAAATACCTTAAAAAAATTAGAACGGATATCCGATTCCAAGATTCAAGGTAAAATCATTGCCTGTAAATTTCCTGCTTCCCGGTATCCATTGTTGTCCTTTAGGTTCTTTGGGGTCGTGTAATTTAAGTCCTAAATCTAAACGGAAAACAAATACAGTAAAATCAAATCGTAACCCAAACCCTGTCCCCAATGCTATTTGTTTGTAAAATTCGTTAATATAAAATTTAGAACCTTCACGGTCATCATCTTTGGAAACCGACCAAATATTCCCGGCATCTAGAAAGAAAGCACCATTCAGCATCCAAAATAAATGAAAACGGTATTCCGCATTTACTTCTAACTGCATATCGCCCGACTGGTTGGGGTAGTTCATTGTGGAATCATAATACGAGCCGGGACCCAACGACCTGATTTGCCACGCACGAATACCATTAGCACCACCGCCATAATATCGTTTTTCGAAAGGAATAACATTCAAGTTGCCATAAGGCACCGCTATCCCTCCAAAGAAGCGATAAACCAATGAATTTTTTTTATTTAATTCGTTATAAAAACGAAAATCCAAGTCTGTTTTCAGATAATTAGAATACGGCAAATTAAACAATGTATAATGTCCGCCTGTTTGTGGTGCATCAGCAAATTTTTCAATATTGTAAAGAATATTACCGGAGCTTTCCAATTTTATCTGTAAAAAATAAGCATTTTCTATTTTGTTGATATTTTGTGTGTTATACAAGAAAGTGTAATTGGTAGCTGTTATCATATGGTTCGAGAAACTATTTTGTAAATAAGTCCCGTCAATTTTTTCACTAAACGCATCATCAATATTACGAACATAAACGGAATTGATTTCCATTGGGTTAAAAATATTTAAGATATGTTTTCCTGCCTGCCATTGATAACCGAAACTCCCGACAATAATCTGATTTTCGTATTCCGGTCGCTTTTGGTAATTGTCACTAGCTTTAATTATTGTATGCGGGTGATGTTTACGAATAAATTTCTTGGCATTTAATGGAAGCCAAAGTTTTGGAATCTTTAACCCCATATTCAAACCGGCTTCTATTGTGTTAAATGGCAAATATTCAATAATGTTTTTATCTGTCCCCGCTGTTTTGAAAACTGTTTGCCGTTGAATGCCACCGTGCATATTAATATTGAAAATCTCTGCTCCATACAGTAAACTTCTATCCACAGCATTCAAACTTGCCGAAACACCTAAGTTGCCGGAGGTATTGGTACTTTCCAATTCGGTAGAAACCGAATATTTTTTCATTGGTGTCAGTTCCACAAAACAATTCAGAAATTGTTTACGAGTTGTATCTTCCTCAAAACGAATATTAATTAACCGGTAAGTTCCCAATTTCCATAAATAATCGTAAGTGGAAGCAACCAAACTAAAATTATACAAGCTGTCAGGCGATTGGTAGTTGCCTTCTTGTAGTACCTTTGGTGAAATAAACCAATCCTTGTGAAACAAAAAATAAATATTCTTCCGGAATGAGGTAGTATCAAAATTTTGATAATAACTTGCCGGATTATTAAGTACTTGTTTCGGATTGAAATCCATATAATAATAAATCTTATTTACACGATACCGTTGCTTTACTTTATTGAATAATGCCTCATTTTTTTTATCACGAGTACCAACAAATAATTTCAGTTTAATTTGATAATTACTGCTGTCTGCTATAAATGATATGAAATCTTTATTAAAATAGTAATAGCCGTTATTTCTCAAAAGAGTAACAATGCGGTCTCGTTCTTTATCCAGCAAATCAACATCATATTGTTTTCCTTTCTGAACCAAAGAGTTTGAGCTATCTGTAATTATAATTTTACGCATCAAACTATCCTCAATCTGATACGACAGTTCCGAAAAAATATAGGGGCGATTCAAGTGAATCTGATAATTAACTTTTACCGTTTTTTTATGAGGACTTATCATATAATCAACAACAGAATTAAAATAACCCTTATTATTCAGAAAGGTTTTTATCTCTTTTGCCGTTTTTTTTGTCTTTTTCTTTGAGAAAATAACAGGTTCTTCACCTATTATATCGCCCATCTTGTATATCCCTAACAATTTTTTGAATTTTGTTTTTTTGCCACTGTGTGAGAGATTGTAAATTATAAGATGAAACGGGAAAATTACAGCAGTTTTGGTATTGGGATGCTGTTGCAGATAAGGTTCAATGTCATCGGTCTTGATATCGCTTTTACCAATTATTTTTAATTGATTTTTTTGCAGTAAATATTCTTCTTCCGGAACTAAACGGGTTATATTACAACTTGATAATATTACAGCAACAGGCAAAAGTGCCAATAAAATCCAATTTATTTTTCTGTAAATTACCAAAATGGGAAAAGTTTTTTACTTTTGTTTTGAAAAAATCAAAAATACTATTTTGTAAAGAAACGGATTTTAGTTTTTTGAAAAAGATAAAAACAAGTTGAAAAAAAACAAGAAAATAAATCGGCATTGAGTGTAAAAAAAGGTGTCATATCTCCTACAAATATCAATTTTACACAAAGAAATAAAACAACCAATTCGTTATCAGCAGATAAGCTTTTTTTAGAAATCAGAGCAGGAAATCGTTCCGCATTAGGAAGAGCAATAACCTTAATCGAAAGTACACAGTCCAAACACACTGAAGACGCTAACCGGCTGATAGAAAAATGTTTACCGTATTCCGGAAAATCGTTCCGTTTAGGAATTACGGGTGTGCCGGGTGTTGGCAAAAGCACTTTTATTGAACAATTAGGACTATTGTTGTTGCAACAAAATCACAAAGTTGCTGTTTTGGCAATTGACCCAAGCAGCACACGCAATAAAGGCAGTATTCTCGGCGATAAGACCCGTATGGAACAGCTATCGGCAGAAAAAAATGCTTTTATCCGACCTTCTCCGTCAGCGGGATCACTTGGTGGTGTAGCTCGCAAAACACGGGAAACCATTATCATTTGCGAAGCGGCAGGATATGATTATATATTAATAGAGACAGTAGGTGTCGGACAGTCGGAAACAGTTGTCCGGTCAATGGTAGATTTTTTCCTCTTGCTGATGCTTGCCGGAGCCGGTGACGAATTACAAGGCATCAAACGCGGCATCATTGAAATGGCTGACCTGATTGCCATTAATAAAGCAGACGGCGAAAATATTCCGATGGCAAAATTGGCACGGCAAGAATATCAAAATGCCTTACATCTTTTTCCGCTAAAAGATTCGGGATGGCAACCACCGGTACTGACTTGCTCCGCCGTTACGGGAAAAGGCATTGATGATATTTTCCAACAAATGGAAAAATACAAGACACAAACATTTGCCTCGGGATTTTTCAAAAAAAACCGCAAACAGCAAGCTAAATATTGGTTAGATGAAACGATTTGGGACAGTCTGAAAAAAGATTTTCTTTCATCGGAAAAAATTCGAACAGAATTTAAGAAATTGGAACAAGCGGTTATTAACGAAACGCTGTCACCTTTTGCTGCAGCACAACAACTATTGGATTTGTATAAAACAGGTAAATCTTGATTCTTTCTGCTAAACAGATAGAGAAAATTCAAAAAGAAGCATACCGGTTAGGGTTTGTTGCCTGTGGATTTACATCACTCCGGAAATTTGATAAAGAAAAAACACGGTTTGATAAGTGGTTACAAAGTGGATTTCACGGCGAAATGACTTTTTTGGAACGGAATGCAGAAAAACGCTTTAATCCTTCATTATTAGGCGAAAGTTTCAGGTCGGCAATTGTTGTATTGATGAATTATTACCCCAAAGAAAAAACGGAAGCGGGAAAAATTCCAAAAGTCAGCAAATATGCAATGGGGAAAGATTATCATACAGTTGTAAAAGAAAAATTATGTGGTTTGCAGCAATTTATCAATGATGAGATTTCGCCGATTTCGGGTAGATGTTTTGTAGATTCAGCTCCCATATACGAAACACGATTAGCCGTAGATGCCGGTCTGGGATGGAAAGGGAAAAATACGCTGTTGATTAACAAGAAATATGGCTCTTTTGTATTTATTGGTGAAATATTGAGTGATTTGGAAGTATCTGAAAATCCCACTGTGGAACCGAATCACTGCGGAAGCTGTACCCGCTGCATTGATGCCTGTCCGACAGGAGCCCTGCAACCGGATTTTTTAGATGCAACCAAATGTATTTCCTATTTGACCATTGAAAAAAAATCATACGAAAAGCCGGATAAACTTAAAACGCAACCGTGGGTATATGGATGCGACATTTGTCAAGATGTTTGTCCGTGGAATCAAAAACCGGAACCGACAACTATCGCTGAATTTTCGCCAAAACAATTCTTGCTGTCTGCCGGTATTTCTGAATGGGTAAAATTAAATGAGCCGGAATTTAAAAATCTTTTTTCGGACTCACCACTTCTACGAACAGGGTTTAAACGAATGCAACGAAACTTAAAATGGATAAAAAATGAAAGAGGGAGCTAAATGCTCCCCCTATCACAAGGAAAAAACTGAACTATGGTGCTAGTTTCATTTTATACAATAACACACAAAGGTCAAAAAGGTTGCTTGGAAATTTTAAATCTTTTTTAAGAACAAGACAATCTACTGATGCTTAATATAATATGTCTATTATTTTTTTAACATATTTTGTAAAGTCTGCTAATCTTCTTTTTTCGTCATTATGATTGACGATATTGAATATGCAATCGGTATTAACCCACTTTACTCATACAAGAATGTAATGAATTGTATGAATGTGCGATGAATAAAGGAATACAAAACGGAAATCACGAAAACAATAAAATATTTTAATTTTACCTTAAGGTATCTGTTGATATTTACCTCAAATAATCTTCAAGGTAGTAGTTCATAAAATTGGTTTTGATGCCAATAAAGAAAAACGGTGTTGTCTGTGCATTGATGCGTGTGAGTTGGATACCCGCTAATAATCGGGTAAAATTGCCAAGAATACTATATCCATACGAGAAATTTAAAATATCTGCCTTTGAGATATCTCCTTGTAGCATTGTATTGCCATATTCATTCCGGTTGTCATCATACGGTCTGAAAATGTTGCCGCCGGTATTAAATGTTGTCGAAAGTCCCCGCTGAGACTCAGACAAGAACAACCGCAACGAATGTTTGCCTTTTTGGTACCGGACAATCATCAGCCATTCGTTAAAATTAGCTCCAAGCGGATGTGCCAAGGGCTGCTGCCATGCACCGTAAGCTTCCAGTGCCGAACCATGAGAGTAAGTAAACGGACGCACCCAATTGTATTCTGTTTGCAGTATCAGGTGTTTTAAATAAACTTTTGTGCCTATTTGATAACCGTATTTATTGCCCCACCAGTTATTGCCTGATTTTATTTCTGCCAACTTAAACTCGTCAAAAATAAACTGATTGTAAACAAGCACTTTTTTCAAGATTTTCAGGTTCCATCCGCCACCCATAATCACATTATCGGGAGAGCCCAACGAAAATTCCACGGGACGATAAAAAATGATTGGATTCAGGTAGTTTACATCCAGATTACGAACACCAAGGGAGTCGCGTCCCCGCCAAACAACGGTTTCAAATAAATTTAAGTTAAACCATTTTGTCAGATTCCAACTCAAAAGATGCGATGCCGTATATTTAGGTTGCCATCCGGTACCCGTTGTATCGTAATAGATTCTGTCCTGTAAAAAACTAACTAACCACACATATTTTATTTTCCAAACCGAGACATTAGCTTTCAGATAAGGATATGGATTGGTGTTGTCCGACAAAAATAAAGACCGGTAGCCGGCACCCCAAAATTGTTTGCCTTTACCTACGGAGAAAGAAAATATATGACTTGGAGAATAATTTAACGACCCTGTAAAATCAAAAAAACGGGCAGATTGATTTTTTATACGATAATGATTTGTAAAATGCGGCAATACCGAAAGAGAATCCTGCAAATTAAATAAATTATCCGATAACGAAAAATAACCACCATATAAATTCAGGTTAACGGTTAATTTTTTTTTGAGATTTCCATTTAAAAAGAGTCCGTAAATACTAAAAAAAAACGGTTTATTATTTTTAGCAACAATAGGAAAAACAGTTAATATCGGGCTAATAGATAAATGAAACGATGAGTCTGAATTACAAGAGTCCACATAAGTGGTGTCTTGTGAAATGTCTTTGGCATTAAATGGTTTTACCGAAAAATGGAAATTGGTGTCTGCTATCATTTTAGATTCTGAAAATGAAAGTATTGTATTATTCAGTGGGAGTTCATTTTGGGAAAACCCAATGCCTATCCAGAAAGAAAAAAGAAAGAAAAAGATAGTTTTTTTTTCGTCATTCATTATGGCAAAGATAGAATTTTTCCAATAAAAATTATTTTGTTTGTTTTTTTCCTTAATTTTGGTGGTTTAAATTTAAAACTTTTACTCATGAAAAAATTATTCTTTTTACTAATTATTGCAACCACACTTGCTTTTACATCGGACAAACCCGCTTATTTGATTTTTGATAATACGGGCAAAATTATTTCGTATGAGGACATGGTTAATAAATTAAAAACTGCTGATATTGTTTTTTATGGAGAATCACATAATAATCCCATTGCTCACTGGTTAGAACTTGAAATAACAAAAAATCTTTATGCCGACAAAAAAGAAAATTTAGTGCTTGGGGCAGAAATGTTTGAAGCCGATAACCAATTAATAATGAATGAATATCTTTCCGGTAAAATAAAATATAAAAGTTTTAGCGACGAAATGCGATTATGGCCTAATTATCCAACTGATTATAAACCGTTATTGGATTTTGCCAACACAAATAAACTTCCTTTTATTGCTACAAATATTCCTCGTCGCTATGCCGCTATAGTTGCAAAGAAAGGGTTTGAGGGATTAAACGATTTATCGCCGGAAGCAAAAAAATATATTGCACCGTTACCAATCAATTATGACGAAAATGTTGATTGCTACAAGGATATGTTAAATATGAAAGGTTTGCCGGCACATATGTCAGCAAACTTCCCAAAAGCTCAAGCAGTAAAAGATGCTACTATGGCATATTTTATTTTGAAAAACTGGAAGCCCGGAAAGCTTTTTTTGCATTACAACGGCAGTTATCATTCTGATAGACATCAAGGAATTGTGTGGCACTTGATGGCACAAAATCCAAAATTGAAGGTCTTGACCATTACTACAGTTTCGCAAGAAGACATCAGTACAATTTCGGACGAAACAAAGAATTTGGCAGACTTTATTGTCGTTGTTCCGGAAGATATGACTACAACTTATTAACATAGAACACACTTGCCCGCAAAAAATACTGATAACAAGCGATTTATCATTAGCTTAACTGTGCCATTGATTGTTTTGGCAATCATTTGGGTTATTAAAATATACGAGATTACCTTTAGCGTTAGTTTCTATCAGTTGGGAATTTATCCGCGGACAATCCACGGACTAATTGGTATTATTACCGCTCCGTTAATTCACGGTGATTTTAACCATATTTATTTTAATTCGCTTTATTGGCTGATTCTTAGCACCGGGTTCTTTTTCTTTTTCCCGAAACGGGGATATCGCTATTTCTTTATTGCCTACTTTGGTTCCGGTATTTTGGTGTGGTTGTTTGCCCGCCCGTCATATCATATCGGATTGAGTGGTATTATTTATTTTTTAGCTTCGTTTCTATTTTTTGTTAATTTGATGAATAAAGATTTTCGTGCGATGGCTGTTTCGTTAGCTATCATCTTTCTGTTTAGCGGGATGATTGCCGGTATTTTCCCGAAAGACATTCATATCTCTTGGGAATCGCATTTGTCAGGGGTATTACTTGGTTTGGGACTTGCCGTTGTAGAAGCCACTAAAATAAGAAAAGAAACTATTCCCCAAATTCCTTATTCAACTACTTATTTTGAGAACCTGAATCAATTTGGGACAAACGGAACTTATCAGAATATAAATTACTTTTACAAGGAAGAAGACAACACAAAAAAAGCGTAACCTTTTCAGAACTTCTGATTTTGTTATCATGGATTTATACCAAATCTTTTTTGGGCTTTGCAAAGGTCTCAAAGTGTAAAAAGTCCCTAAATTAGAACCTTGATACTACTCCTACCTGAATCACAGCTTTAGCAAGACCAACCTCGGTATAAACACCTAAAAAATTTGTAATCATAAAACGCATACCCATTGTAAATTCCATACCAAGCGGAATAAGAGCAGAATGACTATCATCATGATTATAGCTGGGATCATTGTCAGTATAAATCCAATTTGACAAGCGGTAACCCATACCAAAACCCAGATAAGGATCAAAACGGTTTCCCATTTCACTAAAATGCCAATTAAATCGTAATAATATACTGTAACTATACCAGTCAATTTGTTCCTGATAAAAAATAAGTGGGTTTTTCTGTATGACTTGCGATGTGTCTGTATAGTTAAGGTTGGCAGATACATAGGAAAAAACCATTCCAAAACCAATTTTGTTAGTAATGAAATATTCATATTTTCCAAAGATTGGTCCTATCGATTTAAAAGAACAGTTATCATATTGTTCTCCAGAAATTTTCAAATATAGCTGCCATAAATTTCCCATACCATAACCGGCTGAGAAGAAACTTCGTCCTTGATTATTATTAGCAGGAACCGGCGTTTTTTCTTGTATAAATGTTTGAGCTTTTATTGAAAAATTAATAGTGGTAAATAAACCAACCATAATTATAAGAAGATAAAACTTCTTCATTAAGATAAATTCTTGGTTAAGAATTAACAAAGATAAAAATAATTTTTAATCAAAAAATATCTTTAATATTTTTTTTAGATGGTAAATCGAATCCATGAATAAAAATTACTTTTGTAACATAATATGGAAAAAGAAATCTTATACGCAATTGCATTAAATTTTGTTCCCAAGATAGGTCCTACCATTGCCCGAAAACTCATTGATCATTTTGGCTCTGCCGAAACAATTTTTGAACAAAAAACAAAAGAGCTGAGACAACTTTCAGGCATCGGTCCTGTGCTTGCCGGGACACTTATTAACAACCAAATTCTTAAACTGGCAGAACAAGAAATTGCATTTTGCGAAAAACATAAAATTGATATTACTTATTATAAAGATGAGAAATTTCCAAAACTGCTAAATGAGTGTGAAGATGCTCCGACTGTTCTTTTTTCAAAGGGGACTATCAACCTCAAAAATAAAAAGGTAATTAGTATCGTAGGCACCCGAAAAGCATCGGACTACGGCAAATCACAATGTGAGCGACTTATCCGTGATTTAACAGAAAAAGGATATAAGCTGGTTGTTGTTAGTGGACTGGCTATAGGTATTGACGGCTGTGCACATAAGACAGCTCTGAAATACGGACACGAAACCATTGCTGTGGTAGCACACGGACTTAAAGAAATCTATCCTGCTACTCACCGGAAATTAGCCACGGAAATAATCAATCAGGGAGCTATTATTACCGAGTTCTTTAGCGACACGCGTCCTGAAGCATTTAATTTTGTTCGTCGCAACCGTGTAATTGCAGGACTTTCTCCTATAACTGTGGTTGCCGAATCGCCCCTAAAAGGCGGCTCTATGATTACGGCATCACTGGCTAACAGTTACAACCGCGATGTATTTGCCTTTCCGGGAAAATCAACCGACACAAATTCCGGCGGATGTAATATGCTGATAAAGTCGAATCGTGCCGCTCTTATTGATTCTGCTGATGATTTAGAAGCATTTATGGGCTGGCATACGCATAATCCCAAACCAATTCAAGCGAAGTTATTCAAAAATCTTTCTGATGATGAAAAAGAAATCATTAAGCAATTGACTGATCAGGAGAAACTTAATCTGAATTCTTTGGTTAAGCTTACAAAGATTCCTATCAATAAAATTTCTTTTCCGCTCATTAACCTCGAAATGGAAGGCATTATTAAAAGTCTGCCGGGGAATTTTTTCCGGCTTGTATAGCATGCATATTCACACCTTTTCACATACCCGCCCCTTTTTACATACCCGCGAAAGCGGGTATCTCAGTCTACAGAACACTTAGACAAAGATTCCTACTTCCCGAAATAAGTTTCGAGGACATGCCCGTGGGAATGTAGTAGTTAGTTTTTGTATAGCATATCTCAAAATTGTTTCCCTTTTTGAAACCTTTTTTGTATTTATGAGTCTTTAAAATAGGTGTAGGGACATTGTAGAGATATTCCTATCTGTTTTGTGTTGAAAATTTGTTTACTTTTGTAATAATAAAATTTATCCTTATGCAGAAAATCACATTCTTAGTAGTTGTATCACTCTTTTTCATTAGTCAATCATTTAGTCAATCAGCCAAAATTATTGTTGGAACAGGACACAACGATTTTAAGCTAATTGAGAATAGATCCAATGAATTTGTTGGCGTTTTGAATATTTCCAAAATACAATCGTTTACAGTTGCCACCAAAAAGGGCAATTTTACACAGCTTTTTTCGGAACATATGGTAAAAAACTTTAATCAAATAGGAAATCCCGATTTACCGGTGTTTAATCAAATGATTGAAATTCCGGAAGGTGCTACTGTTAGCGTTAAGGTTTTGAGCTATGATGAAAAAATCATCAATCTTGCAGACTACGGCATTCAAAATAAAATTATTCCAACCCAACCGTCAATTAGGAAAAACCAAGACCCTTCGAAAGTGCCATTCGTGTATAACAAACAAGCATATCAGGTAAATAGTTTCCGTAAAGCACAAGTTGCTTCGGTAACAAAACTTGGCAAAGTTCACGGAAAAACAATTGGTCGTCTTACATTTAATCCTATTGATTACAATCCTATAACCAATACCCTAAAAGTTAAAACCAATCTGGTAGTTAAAGTTTCTTTTGAACATATTGATTATTCACAAATGGAAGAAAATGCCAAAAGGTTTTATTCTCCTTATTTTGAAGGTATGTTCCGTTCCACACTCATAAACCACAAAAAAATGGCATTGCGGGACACGATGACCAAATACCCGATTAAGATGGTAATTGTTGCCGACCCAATGTTTAAGGAAACACTCCAACCTTATATTAAATGGAAGACAAAAAAAGGATTCCACATTGTAGAAGCTTATACAGATAACTCGCAAGTAGGTAATACGACGACTTCCATTCACAACTACCTGAAAGATTTATATAACAGTGCAACAGCTTCCGATCCGGCACCCACATTTGTTTTATTTGTAGGAGATATCAACGAAATCCCTGCTTATTCCAGTAGTGAAAGTGGTTATGATCACTATACCGATTTGTATTATTCTTGTTTTGACGACAGTAACGATATTTATCCTGAAATGTATTATGGACGGTTTTCTGCTGATAATGTTTCTCAACTACAGGTTTACATTGATAAAACACTTGAAATTGAGCAATATACCATGCCAGATCCTTCTTATTTAGGCAGATGTGTAATGGTTGCCGGTGTAGATGATAACAATGCTCCTACTTATGCTAATGGTCAAATCAGTTATGGTTGCAACAATTATTTCAATACTGCTCATGGCTATACCGATGTTTACGAATATCTCTATGGCTCAGGAACACCCATAACTTCCGATGATGCCGGTGCTGCCGATTCTATTCACAAAAATGTGAGTGACGGTGTCGGATTTGCTAACTATACCGCTCATTGTAGCCCGGACGGATGGGCAAATCCTTCTTTTACACAAAGTGATATTTCTAACCTGCAAAACAATCATAAATATGGTTTTATGATTGGAAACTGTTGCCAATCTAATAAGTTTGATGAAGAAGATGCTTTTGGAGAGGTAATTACTTACACACCAAACAAAGGATGTTATGCTTATTGTGGTGGAACACAATACACTTACTGGGACGAAGATTTTTGGTGGGGTGTAGGTGCCACAGATGTAAGTTCAAACCCATCGTATGACGAACATTTGGGTGCATACGACCGTGCTTGGCATGACAATGGTGAAGCTAAATCCGATTGGTATGTAACAACCTACCAAACTGCTTTTGCAGGAGATATGGCAGTAACAGAGGCAGGAAGCTCTTTGGAAACTTATTATTGGGAAATTTATTCTATCTCAGGAGACCCATCTATTATGCCGTATTATGCCGTTCCAACATCTTTGTCAGTTTCTTATGATTCGCCGCAACCTGTAGGAATCTCCTCATTACAAGTTAATACCGAAGAAGATGCTTATGTAGCCATTTCACTCCACGGTGTTTTGTTAGATGCACAAATAGCAGATGCTTCAGGACAAGTAACTTTAACTTTCCCTGCAATTAATGATATTGATACTGCCGACATTGTAGTAACAAAACAAAACAAACAACCCTATATTGGGACACTGATTACCATATCAAGTAATATACCTTATATCGTTTATGACAGTTATACTATTCACGATGATACAGGTAATGATAATGGCTTAGCAGACTACAGCGAGGACATTACACTTGATATGACTTTGAAAAATATAGGACATACAGATGATGATAGCATTACAACAACTATTTCTACAACTAATCCTTATATTACCATTACAGATGATACAGCTTATTTTGGATTTATTGCGGGAGACAGTAACACATCAGTTTCAAATGCTTATGCATTCCATATTGCTGATTCCATTCCCGATCAGGAATGGGTAACCTTTAATCTACAAGCCAGCGACACAGATACCACATGGAATTCTATATTTAAAGTAATGCTTCAAGCACCTGAATTGCAGGTAACAACCATTTCCATTGATGATGCATCAGGAAATAATAATGGCAGATTAGATCCCGGAGAAACTGTTAATTTAACTTTTAATACTATTAATAACGGACATTCTGTTTCTCCTGTTGCAACAGGAATATTAACATCATCAAGTTCCAATATTACAATTAATGATTCGTCTCTATCGTTAGGGACCATTAACACAACAACACCTGTTCCGGCAAGTTTCTCTGTTGATATTAGTCCGGAAGCACAAACCGGTTCTATAGTTGATTTTTATTATCAAACCAATGCAAATTCTTATGCTGCCGATAAGAGAATATCTTTACCAATCGGGTTAATTGTAGAAGACTGGGAAACAGGCGACTTTTCTCAATTTAATTGGTTAACAAGTGGTGCACAACCTTGGTTTATCGATAATTCAACATATTACGAAGGAACAAATTCTTCCCGATCAGGACATATTACCGATGATCAAAGTTCCGTTATGGAAATTGATGTAAATGTTGTTTTAGCAGATACACTTTCTTTCTTTAAAAAAGTTTCGTGTGAAAGCAGCCCATATAGCAGTGATGGCTATTGGTATGATTATTTGAAATTTGAAATTGATGGTAATGTAAAAGGGCAATGGGATGGTAATGTTGATTGGAGCAGAGAAGCTTACTACCTTACAACAGGCAAACATACTCTAAAATGGACATATTACAAAGATGAAAGTAGTGCAGAAGGTGCCGATGCCGCTTGGGTCGATTTTATAGCTTTCCCGGTTATTGATAGCTCAATGATTATTCATGAATACAATGTTGATAATACTTCCTTGAATATTTATCCTAATCCGGCAAGCGATTATGTAAATATTCATTATGTCTTAAAAGAAAAATCAGATGTAACGATAAAACTTTATAATATTAATGGACAACAAATTGCTACTTTATTAAATAAAACAAATAGAAATCAAGGAGAATATTCACAAATGATGATGACAAATAATTTGCAAAGTGGTGTATATTACATTAAAGCTGATATGGATAACACAACTTTTGTAAAACGATTAATCATTCAGTAATTTTTATCTTCAACAACCCGAAACCAAGCATTATGAAACGAGTTTCTTTATTTTTAATTGGGCTATTAATCTGGAGTGCAAATTTTGCCTCCGAGGATTGGAATAGAATTGACAATGCACAATCGCCTAACACTAAAGTAAAACTACTGAATACCACAAAAGATGTTTCTGTAATTCAGTTCAATATCAATGGTTATAAACTGCATAAGGTAAAAACACCTAACGGTGTGGCTTTTACCGTTAAAATTCCTGACGGAGCACCAATGCAAATAAAAGGAGCTCCTAATCTGCCACGACTCTCAACATCATTAATTATTCCTAATGACAAGCAGATGCAAGCAGAAATACAGTATTCCGACTATATTGAAATTAATAATATTGAAATTGCACCGTCAAAAGGCGTGATTACACGAAATATTGATCCTTCAACCGTTGCTTATACTTATGGTAAAGTTTATACCCAAAATAGTTTCTTCCCTAAAAATCTATCTAAGTTGAACAAACCTTATATAATTAGAAATTATCGTGGTGCTGCCGTATGGGTTCAACCGGTTCAGTATAATCCTGTAACTAAAACTCTACGAATATATAAAACCATTGTTGTTAAAGTTTCGCCCACAGGAAAACCTGCACAAATAAATGCCCTTTTAGAAACAAAAGGCAACCATTTGGTAACACCTGAATTTCAGGATTTCTACCGGCATAATTTTTTAAATTATACCACTTTTCAAACAAAATATACGCCTATTGAGGAAGGTACTCCGGGCAGGATGTTAATTATTTCTTACGGTGATTTTATGACAGCTATGCAACCTTTTGTCGATTGGAAAAACCAAAAAGGTATTTATACTGAAATGGTAGATGTTTCAACAATTGGCGATGCATCTGCTATCAAGTCCTATGTTCAAGATTATTATAACAACCACAGTGACTTCTGTTATCTGCTTTTGGTTGGAGATGCTGCTCAAGTTCCTGCATCAAGCACCGGAGCCGGTGATTCAGATAATAACTATGGTTACCTTGCCGGAAATGATCACCGTATCGATATTTTTGTCGGTCGTTTTTCTGCCGAATCAACCGCTGATGTAACAACACAAGTAGATAGAACTATTCATTATGAACGCGATGTTACTTCAGCCGAAAGCTGGATGCAAT